>NZ_QPTY01000058.1:0-6839 GCF_005236045.1 Enterococcus sp. VV15 | reverse complement strand
TTGTGGTTAAAAACATTGTACCGTAAAAGGGCTGTTACATGGCCTTTTATCTTTTACACAATTATATGGACTTTATCTCTATGTCAAGCTGATTCTTCTTTCGGTAAATTAATTTTACTTAGAATATCACTATCTTGATAAAAAATGGTGTATTCACAAATTCTGGCATAAAAAATACCTACTTTCTAGTTAAGGTTCCTGAATAAGTCGCAATCCAATTATTTCCAGCTGATTTATAACTTTTTAAATATAATTTTCCATAATACCAATAACCATTACTTTTTTCTGTCCAATTCCGTGATTGAGAAGATCTAGAAGGCCAGCCAACTTTATCAAAAATCATCATTCCTGTCACTCGTATCGTTTTAGAAGCTGCTCGAGTAAGTAATGGAGAAACTGTTAAATAATTTTAAGTAACAGTTAAGTCGTTAGTTGGGTTATCAATGGCTATTCCGTCCTTATCTGAACCTCGAAACCCAATCATAGAAAAAGTTTTTTGAACAAGTTTTAACAGATAAATCAAGTTATATACTAGAAAATTCGTAAAATATATTTTTAATGTCATAATCGTTTGATTTTTCTGGATTGACATTTATTTATAAAAAATAGTGTCATTAAAAAAGAAAAGTGACACACCAATAAAAGTCATATCCTGTGACATTATATGGCATTATCCAAATAGAATAACCGGTTGACATGCAAGCGGATTCCTTTTATAATTTTAGGAGTATAAGTCCTTTTCTAAAAATATTAACCGGTTATCATGAAAGGGGATACAAATATATCGTTGGAGGATAAAAATATGTCAAAGGTTAACGTATTTAAAAATCAATCCTATTTACAAAGTTCAGCTACATTATTACTATTTTTTGCTTCTTGGGGTGTTTGGTGGTCATTTTTTCAACTTTGGCTAACATCTGAATCAAATGGTTTAGGGTTATCTGGCAGTGCTGTAGGAACAGTATTCTCGGCAAATTCGTTAGTTACCTTAATTTTGATGTTTATTTATGGAACATTACAAGATAAATTGTATATTAAACGAAATTTATTAATTTTTGCTTCTGTATTAGCGACACTTGTTGGACCATTTTTTATATGGATATACGGGCCATTGCTAGATAACAATTTTAATTTAGGCATTATTATGGGAGCACTATTTTTGTCAGCTGGATATTTAGCTTCTGTAGGAGTTTTTGAAGCTGTGTCAGAAAGGTTTAGTCGTTTATTTGGCTTTGAATATGGACAAGCAAGGGCGTGGGGATCATTTGGTTATGCCTTGGTAGCGCTTTTGGCAGGATTTTTATTTGTAAAAAATCCTCATTTAAACTTTTGGGCGGGATCTTTCTTTGGTTCTTTACTATTGTTAAATTTATTATTTTGGAACCCTAAAGTTGAACGGGAAGCAAATCAAAATTTTAATCAAGAACAAGCTGAATCAAATAGTATTCCTTCTTTAAAAGAAATGTTTGATCTAATGAAACTGCCTCAATTATGGACGATAATCATCTTTATTGTTTTTACATGGACATTTTATACGGTATTCGATCAACAAATGTTTCCGGGATTTTATACTGGTTTGTTTTCAACATCAGCTAATGGTGAAAAAATATATGGGACATTGAATGCTATTCAAGTATTTTGTGAAGCGTTAATGATGGGAATTGTTCCAATCATTATGAGAAAATTAGGGGTTCGAAATACTTTGTTATTAGGTGTAACTATTATGTGTGTACGAATTGGATTGTGCGGGTTTGCCTCGACACCATTATCTGTTTCATGCATAAAAATGTTGCATGCTTTAGAAGTACCATTATTTACATTACCAATGTTTCGCTATTTTACACTTCATTTTGATACAAAGCTATCAGCAACCCTCTATATGATAGGATTTCAGATAGCTGCTCAAATTGGGCAAGTGATTTTATCAACACCATTGGGAATATTAAGAGACAACATTGGCTATCAACCAACATTTAAAATTATTTCTCTTATTGTATTACTAGCAGGCATATATGCATTCTTTATTCTTAAACAAGATGATAGAGATGTTCAAGGGGATCCATTTATTCGAGGATAATGGAAACCAACAGAATAAAAAACAATTTTATCTAGAAAGTGAGCGAATATATTATGACAAAAAGAGCTATAGAATTAACAAATACACGTTATCGTTTGGGATATCATGTGTCTGCACCATCAGGATGGATTAATGATCCAAATGGATTTTGCTATTTTGATGGGTATTATCATGTGTTTTATCAACATCATCCATATAGTGCTGAATGGGGACCAATGCACTGGGCACATGCTAGAAGTAAGGATTTAGTTCATTGGGAATCTTTACCACTTGCTTTGACTCCTGGAGATCAAGAAGATGAAGGTGGTTGTTTTTCAGGAAGCGCTATTGAAAAAAATGGTGTGTTGTATCTGTTCTATACAGGACATCACTATTATGGAGACAATGATCCAGATCATTTTTGGCAAAATCAAAACATGGCGTATAGTACGGATGGCATTCACTTTACTAAATATGAAAAAAATCCTGTAATAGCAAAAGCACCAGAAGATAACACACATCATTTCAGAGATCCAAAAGTATGGAAACACGATGAAAAATATTACATGGTTTTGGGTAGTCAAGAAAAAGATGGATTAGGTCGTGCTATTGTTTATCAGTCGTTAGATTTATTAAATTGGGATTACATTGGACCAATTTCTAAAGCGAAGGAAGTACTTACAGAAGGATTTATGTGGGAATGCCCAGACTTTTTTGAATTAAATGGAAAATCTATTCTTTTATTATCCCCTCAGGGAATTGAAGCAAATGGAAAAGATTATTTAAATCTATATGAAACAGGCTACTTTATCGGTGATTATGATTATGAGACAGCAAAATTCATTAGAGGAAATTTTTATGAATTAGATAAGGGACACGATTTCTATGCAACACAAACAACTTTATCTCCAGATGGTAGACGTATTGTTATGGCTTGGATGGATATGTGGGAAAGCCCTATGCCTGAAAAAGTAGACGGATGGGCAGGAGCATTAACGCTTCCTCGAGAATTAGAGTTAATTGGAGATCATTTGTATATGAAACCTGTGAGAGAATTAGAACAACTTCGAGTTGGCAGCGGCGTTGAAACAAAAGTTAATTTGGCAGGAGAAATAATAATCGCTCAAGATGCTTCATTCAAAGAAGCTCTAATTGATGTACTATTGACTAAATCAAAAAATCAAGAAATCAAATTTTCATTAAAAACAAAAGATGAAGAGTTAATTAATATTTTTTATTCTAAGGATAAAAATGAATGTACCTTAACTCGTAACGGCAAAAATGATCCAAGGTATGGAACCATTCAGATGTGTGATAGATTATCACTTCGAGTGTTTATCGATAAAAGTTCGGCAGAGATTTTTATTAATGATGGCGAGCTTGTTTTTACAGAGCGTTATTATACAGAAAATCAACCAAGTATGCATTTGAGTGTTAGTGAAGAAGCTTTTGTCTCGAGTACAATTTATCATCTAAAAAAAGATGCAATTTCTTACGAGTAAGGAGGTTTTATGATGTTAATTGGTAGCATAGAAGCAGGTGGGACTAAATTTGTATGTGCCGTGGGAGACGAGGATTACCGAGTACAAGACCAAATAATTTGTCCAACGACCACCCCCAGGGAAACATTGAAAAAAACTGTTGACTATTTTAAACAGTTTGATATAAATGCATTAGGTATTGCATCATTTGGTCCAATAGAAATTCGAAAAAATTCACCAAAATCAGGATATATTACGTCTACACCAAAGGTGGGATGGCGAAATGTTAATGTGTTAGGTTATTTACAAGATGAGCTGAATGTTCCAATGTCTTGGACAACGGATGTGAACGGATCAGCTTATGGAGAGTACATCATGTCCACTTTATCGAATGAAAAAATAAATTCATTAGTTTATTACACCGTTGGTACTGGCGTTGGTGGTGGAGCTGTTGTTGACGGAAAACTATTAGGATCGTTTGGTCATTCAGAAATGGGCCATACGTTTGTAAAACGCCATCCTGATGATATTGATTTTAAAGGAATTTGTCCTTATCATGGTGATTGTTTAGAAGGCTTAGTTGCGGGACCAACGTTTGAAGCACGTTTTGGAAAAAAGGGTGAAGACGTTTCTTTAACGGATCCTATTTGGGATGTAATGGCCTATTATCTAGCACAAGCTGTGATTCAAACAACATTGATTATACGACCGGATAAAATAGTATTTGGTGGAAGCGTAGTAAATGAAAAATTGTTAGAAAAAATTCGTGTTAATGTTAATGAATTATTGGATGATTACGTGGAAATACCACCGTTAAGTAAATATATTACGCGTCCTTTAATTAAAAATAATGGATCGGCAACACTAGGAAACTTTGCTTTGGGCTTGAATCAATTACAAGAATAAAACATAGAAAAAATATCGATTATCAGGTATAGTAGTTCTATAGAGTTCTTTTTTTCGATAGTTAATTATTGCATTATTTAGGAGAGACAAGAGAATGCGCCCAAAATTAGAAGATGTTGCCAAAAGAGCAAATGTATCAAAAACAACTGTTTCACGTGTATTAAACAATCGTGGCTATTTAAGTCAAAAAACGATTGATAATGTTTATAAGGCTATAGAAGAACTCAATTATCAACCGAACGTTGTAGCGCGTCAATTATTTCAAAAGAAAACTAACATTGTCGGGTTACTATTTCCTACAGTAGCCAATCCTTTTTTTAGTGAACTCGTTGAGGCATTGGAAAAAAAGTTATATGAAATTGGTTATAAGGTATTAATAGGCAATTCGATGAATAATAAAGAAAAGGAAACAAATTATTTAAATCAGTTATTGTCTGATCAAGTAGATGGTTTAATTGTTGGTACACATAACCAAGGGATTCAGGAATATAAATATCAGAATTTACCGATTGTTGCAATTGATCGAGTGATGAATGAAGATATTCCAGTTGTTGAATCCGATAACTACAATGGTGGAAAACTTGCAACCAAGTTATTAATTGCACAAGGTGCAAAAAATATTATTCATACAAACGGTCCAATTGACTTACAGACTCCGGCTAATCGTCGGAGACTAGCCTATGAAGATACTATGAAAGCATATCAGTTAATTCCACGAACTGTGACATTAGATTTCAATATTTCTTATGTAAAGAAAAAACAGATTTTTTTCCAAATGTTTGAGGATTATCCTAAAATAGATGGTATTTTTGCTTCAAATGACATCGATGCGGCCCTAATATTACAAGTAGCAAAAGAAAAGGGGTTAAATGTACCAGCTGATTTATTAGTAGTCGGATATGATGGTACTTTAATGACTCGGAGTATATTACCAGATCTGACAACAGTAATACAACCAATTAATGATATAGCAGACACAGCTGTTGCTATTTTGATGAAACGAATAAATAAAGAAGAAACAAAAAAGGAATATATTTTACCTGTCACATTATGGATGGGGAAGACATCAGTAAAGAAAAAGGACAATTAAATTTATAAAGACTATCAATGATAATTTCATTATTAATTCGTGATATAAAAAGTTGTTAAATCTCTTATAATAGACTATGATACAAAATCATGCTTTTAATCTGTGTAGATGTTGCCAAATATTTGAAAGACATAGAACTTGTCAGAAAAACCTTAACAATTCCTCAATGGGCGGATAAGCTAGGCAAAAGGGCTGGCATAAACTTTTCAGTCCTTCTAACAGAATCAATTGCAGATAAAGCAGATAACATTCTTCTTTCTGGAAGAAATAATTAGAACTCAAAAGGGTCAGAAACTTAAAAGTTTTTGCCCTCTTTTTTATTCCTCATTTCATAGCTCTTTTAGTAGCTCAATTAATTAGGTCAGAAAGTTACTTTTTTAAAGGTCAACAGAGTATACCCTGTTGGACTTTTAGTGTGTTCATGATATACTTGGATTTCTAAGAGGTCAACAGAGTTGGGCAACAGGATTTTTAAAATAAAGTAATTTTTTTATTTTAGAGGAGAATTTTTCTATGGCAAAAATTGGATATGCTCGAGTAAGTAGCTTAGATCAAAATTTAGATCGACAATTAGAATTGTTATCAGAGTGTGATAAAATTTTTACTGATAAGGCAAGTGGAAAAGATACTAATCGTGATGGATTTCAAAAAATGATGAAATTTATTCGTGAAGGTGACATTGTCGTTGTAACAGAATTAAAACGTCTTGGACGAAATAATAAAGAGTTAACAGAAACGATGAATTTGATTCAGTTGAAGAAAGCTACACTGGAAGTTTTGAACTTACCAGCGTTAACAGGTATAACTGATGATAATTTGCGTCGCCTACTCAATAATCTAATTATCGAACTGTATAAGTACCAGGCGGAAGAAGAGCGCCGATATATTCGTGAAACGCAGCAACAGGGAATTGTGCTTGCTAAAGCAAAAGGAAAATACAAGGGTGGAAAACCAAAGTATCGAGAAGAAGATCCGCGACTTCAGTTAGCATTTAATTTATTTTTAGCTGGATCTACAGATAAAGAAGTTGAGCAGCAAACAGGAATTAATCGAAGGACGTTTAGAAGATATAGAATGAAGTATGGTATTACAAATGAAGTTAGGAAAGAGAGAAAAAAGGTTTAAAAAATAAATTTTTATAGAGATGTCAATTGGGATTAAGATAATGGTTCTGTTGCAAAGTTTTAAATAAAGAATAAAATCCCTTACGGCATCTATGATTTAAGCTGGGATTCCCAATAATACCTTGATTTCAGTACAGACCGAAAACCCGAAGAGAGTGCCTTCTTTTCGGGTTTTCTTATAT
>NZ_QPTY01000057.1:0-7856 GCF_005236045.1 Enterococcus sp. VV15 | reverse complement strand
GTATGCTCTATTCCCAAGAAGCTCCCACTTCAAGCGTTAAGAACCGTCAGGTTTAGCTAAGTGGTGAGTAGTTCACTTCCTGAAAATTTTATTCCACCAATGCATTTTCTTAGTCTTTTTCTGTACTTTTTTTAATACCGTTGGATCAATTTGGTCTTTTAAAATAACGATATTTTTTGAATCATTATTTGTGCTCTTATGAGTAGAAGGCTTTTCTGAATATTCGCCTTCCTGAACACTATTTTTTTCTAGAAGCCCCATATTCTGTTCGTTCAAAAGAAGTTGTTGGCTTTGATCAACTAGTTTCTGATAGCCAATGATTTGTTTATCTTTTTCGGCTAATTGTGCATCAGCTCGTACTTTTTCCTCAGATAATTCTGCTTTTAAATCTTTAATTTGTTGCTGCAATGAATTAATCAATAAGTCACGATTATCTACTCTTTCATTGCTATTAGTATGCGTGGTGTTAAAGTGTTTTTTTACCCGTTGCAATGCAATACTAGAATAATATTGCGTATTATTCTGCACAATAGTAGGACTGATATTTTCTTTTTTTAGAATTACGAAAAAAGGCAACATTATCTTATCTTGATAATGTTGCCTTTTGATCGTCACAATTAAGTACACTCTATTTTCATCATCTATCCAATTATTTTGCAATGAGTATTCCAAACGATCACGCAAAACTACATAACCTAATTTGGCACTGTCACTTAGTTCTTTATATTTTTCGCCATATAATAATACCTGTGGTAGTTGAAAAAACTTAGTTCCATAAGCATTTTGTGATTGAATAAAATTAAATTGTGTCATAATAAAAACTCCCTTTCTTGACTGACACACGCTGTCTCAAAAGAGAGTTGCTAAAACATTTGATTTGCTTTAAAATACAAATCTGATATGCTCTAACTGAATTACAAAGCGAACATTGGTCGTGATCGGCTTTGTAGTTTCACCAGCATGTGTCTATTCTTGGTTGCCCATTCGGCAACTTTTTTAATTTCTAACAACAAAAAATGGACTAAATAGCTCCAGTTAGCTACTTAGTCCATTGGATTTAATTTGTTTTTTAACTATCCTTAACTTGTCCTTTGGGACTGGTTTGCGGTATAATTAACCTACAAATTAAGAACAATGTTCAGTCGATTTTAACTTGCAGGTCTAAATCGACTGAATCTAAGTAGCTGTCCGATAGCTACTTGCTAAACCAAAAATCCCTGATTCCTCGTGAATCGGGGATTTTTCTGTTTAGCTTGATCTTCGGTTGTTAAATTAATCTTAGTCTAGCATAGCGCTTACCTAGCGGCAACTTTATTTGGTTTTGTATATTTTGCCAGCTTTTTTCTAAATATCATTGTCTGAAAAGGCATTAAATCCTCCTTGCAAGCGTTCTTTGGAATTAGATGGTGATTCTGTGCTATTTTTAGGTGCTTCTGGAGCTTTTATTTCATCTTTAACATAAGGATCACCTTGAGCCTTTAACCGTTCAATTTCGTGAATTAAAGCGGTTTTAACAAGGGTGGTTTTAGGAATTAATGATTTATCAAAGTAATCAAGGATTTCTTTGTCGACAATTTTCTCGGGATTTAGTCGGACGTTCAAGGTTTTAACTTTTCCCATGATTACTTGCTCCCTTCGTTTTGAGCTTGTTGACTTAATCCGTACTTATAAAATCCGTTAACATTAGCAACTTCTGTATTTTTAACAATAACTGCGTTAGTGAAAGTAGTATTCAAGATTTTTTGGTTAAGCAAATTGGCTCCACCACCGGTAAAGAACAAAGTATCAATGCTATCAAGGTTTTTTAAGGTTGAAGTCACATTGGCAACTAAGCGACGGGTAAACCGGTCAATTTCCTTGCAAACCAAATCAGTAATATCATCTTGACGATTTTTAGAAAATCGGTAGCTCCAATGATGTTGCTGGTTTCCCTTTCGTAAATCTTTTTCTAATTGATAAAGGCTAGTATCACCATTAATCCCGTTGGCAATGGCTTCATATAGATCATTTACGCCGGTATTAAATTGATGGCGGTTTTTGCCACTTAGCTCAAAGTTTAAAATCGTATCAATCAGTATTGTTCCACCACCTACATCAACAATGCCGACTTTTTCGTCTAATAGATCTTTATTCTGGATAAAGCCTTCATCATCTAGTAATTCGTTATATAAGGTGCCGATTGGTTGTGGCAAAATATAGACTTTACGAACTCTTACCGTCACGATTTTATCGTCAATAGTAACTTGGTGTTGGCCCTCTAAGACTTTTAATAAAGCTTTTAATTGTCCTTGGTCAGCATAATCTCCAGTTGGAAGCCCAGCAGTGACGACTACTTCTAAAACTTGATCTTTAGCCGCTTTGAAATCATTTGCTAGTAATCCCAGCGCAAAATTGGCTAGTAATTTAAATGCTTCACTATCGTATCGAGCACCATACATGATTGTATCCGCTAAATATTCGTCAAGGTGAAGTCCGTCAATATCTCGACCCCATACGTACTTATCGTCGCTAAAAGGGACTGAATAAGTGTGTAGGTCATTATTCATTGTAGAATTGCCAACTGACATCGGCATGTCTGCTTGGTTTAAATATCTTGAAGGCAGTACATATTCAGCTTTGCTACTTTTTAATTTGGTCTGTTTGTTTCCTAAATCTAAGCTAAAAATATCCATAAAGCATTCTCTTTTATTTGCATTATATTTTGTATATACAATATACCACATTACATGCTATTTGTAAATAAACAGAATCACAAAAAATGCAACTAAATTAAGTTGCATTACAAAAAGTACCGCTTTGCATGTCATTTTCGTTTAATCTTGTATTTCTTCCGATATCTGATAAAGGTTGTCCGTTTAATTCCTGTATTACGGGCAACATCGACATCACTCATGCCTGCCTCGTAAAGCTTAAAAGCATGTTGCAAGCGGGGATCGTCTTGGGTGTATTGGGGTTTGCGGCCATGATATTTACCTTGCTGTTTGGCAAGCGCAATGCCTTGTTGCTGTCGCTCAATGATCCGCTTACGTTCGCTTTCAGCCTGATACTTATACAGTTCAATGATGAGGTTAGTCATCAGTTGACGTAAATTTGGGTCAGCAATCCCTGTCATGGACGGTAAATTCAACACATCTAGGGTGGCACCCTTATTTTGAATGGAGTTCATGATCTTAGTCAAATCATGGTTGTTTCTGCCTAAGCGATCTAATTCAGTGACCATTACAATATCACCCTCACGAATATAGGCCAGCATTTTTTGCAGTTCTGGCCGATTAGTGTTAGCTCCACTTAATTTATCCGTAAATAATTTATCAACGTCTTTTAAAGCCGCTAACTGTCGATCTAAATGTTGCTCCTTGGAGCTCACACGCGCATAACCGATTTTAGCCATTTCCAATTCTCCTTTTGGACAGTTCTAATGAACACTTTTAATGCCTAGTATAGCACAGAAATAAAAAAGGCCATTAGGGTATACCCTAATGACCTTTTTTGATCTATCAGCTGACGTCAACTTTCATCTGGTAAAAAGCCGTGTTCGACAATCAATAACTGGCGTGCCATCGTCTCAACCACGGACTGCAGATCTTCAAACTTGCGATAATGGCCACTGGCAATGAGTCTGGTGGTGACCGCTGTTTGTTGGGCGATTAAGGAAGAAACGACACCGAAAACGTCATCGACTGACAGGCCATCACGACGAGGCAGCTGTTCAATTTTCTCGCGGAAAATGCGATCGACTTCAGCGGATATGGCAGTTGTTTCTTGCTGCACTTGTTGTCGTAACGGTTCGGGAAAATGCGGTAAATCAGCATAGGTTTGCATTATCAAGCGGTATTCAGCCGGGAATTTGAATTGCAGTTTCAACTCATACTTAACTGCAGTGGTCATCATGGCAGCCAAGCCAGGGGCATTCTGCCACTTTTGGGGGTCCATGTGATCATAAATCCGATGATAGGCATATTTGAAAGCGTCAAGATACAGCGCTTGTTTATTGCCAAAATAATGGAAGAGCAAGCCCTTAGATACTTGTGCTTGGTTGGCAATCTGATCGGTTTTGCTCTTGATGAAGCCTTGCTGGCCGAAAATTTCCGTCGCTGTTTTGAGTATACGGGTGACTTTTTCGGGATCTGTCACAACATTTTTCATAAGCTCAGATCCTGACGACGATAACCGGCAATACCAAGAATAAATAATACTATAGCGCTAACAACCATCACGATTAGCCATGTGTGATCAACGTTTTCAACCGGTACATTGGCAATCCAGCCAAAAGGTGTGAAGTTGCCTGCGTGTTTTGGCAAATCAAACAATCCCCGGAAAATTTGAACGATCAGACCGGCTCCCATATACAGCCAGAATAGACTGCTTAAGCGTGGCCACAGACCGACTAGTGCGATGCCAAGGGCGATAAACGATATCACAGCCGGAACGCTAGCCGCAAATAGGCGACCGAGGTACTTGAGCGGCAACGGGTGACTGAGAACAGTGTTCCCAGTGAAGAACAAGGCCAGCAGCCCGGCAGAAAGGACGAACACGCCTGCCAGCAGACCAAAGCAATAGTAGCTGACACTGATCGTGGTTCGCGTTGGCTTTTCGGCATGAATGACGCTCAAGTAACCAAGGTTGTCATCGCGTTTGAGTCGGAATGCCACTTGGACGCCAGCAGTCACGGCTAATGCGACGAAAATGCCGAGATACATGCCTAAGAATGACAGGACCATGGTCTGATTGGCAGCGTTGATTTGGCCAACATCTAGTATTTTACGATAAAGCGGATTCGTTTTAAGAATGTCGCCAACGCCGCCGAGCACACTACCCATGACGCCGCCAAACACCACGGCGCCGATTAACCACCCAGCAAATAATCCGCGCTCAGTTCGCCACAGTAAGGCAGGGATCGAGCGAAGCCAGCCGGCAGCTTTGGCTCGGCCGGTGCGTTCAGCAATAATCCCGGCGCCCAGATCGCGGTTGCGGGCAATCATGGTGGCGCTGGCCGCAAGCAGAATACTGACCAGTAAGGCCAAACCTAAAGCCCAGAGGTTGTTATCAGTATAGAAGTTTGCTTTTTCGAACCAACCAATTGGTGATAACCACGTCAGATTTTGATGCTGGATATCGGTGACCAGCCGAACCAAATAAGCGGCAGTCAGCACCATGTAGCTCAACATATTGGCTGTACGTGTGTTATTGGTTAGTTGCGCGAATAGCAACGCAATGGCTCCGAATAGCAAGTTGGCGATCACCATCCCCAGTGAAAACAGGAAGTCGCCGTACAAGTCAGTACCACCCATGTTGACAGCGGCCAACGAGACAAAATAGAGGATACCCATTATGGCACTGTCGATGAGAAGCTCCAGCGAAGCGGCGGTGATGGCAGCCGTTCGCCCAACATTGCGAGCGCGAACCATTTCGAGCAAGCCACTTTCTTCTTGACCGCGGGTGTTGCGAATCATCAGCGGCATAACCCATAAGGCCTGCAAAATAATCATGAAGACGACCATCACACCAGCAAACACAATCGCTGTGTTATACGTGTCCACCTTTGGCATCGCGCCAAACATTGCCGCCATGCCCGGCGCTCGCAGCATTTTGACAATCTCTTTAGAGCCCGAGGCCCCGCCTGCAAAGTCTGCTTCCAATTTGCCAGCACCACTGGCAATCATCATGATCAAAATGACAAGCCAGATGAGTGAAAATTTTAGATTTTGTTTGAGGTTTGCCCGAAGCAGATAACCTGCGTTCCGATTACTGTGCCGCATGGGTCTCACCTTGCTTTCCATAATAACGCAGGAACAAATCTTCAAGCGTAGGTGGCGTTGATTGCATGTCGACCACGGTGTTGGCGGCCAGTGTGGTCATGATGGTGCCAAGCGCGTCTCGATCAGCGGTGAAAACCGCCTTGGTGTGCTCGGAATCGCGATAAGTGAGGTCGTGAACGCCAGCTTGCTTTGCCAAAGCAGTCATTGGGGTAGCGGTGGTGACTTCAATTTTGATCCGCGATAGATGCCGTAATTGATCAAGATTGCCGCTCTCAATCACACTACCATCACGGATGATAACAATTGAATCACACATTCGCTCGACTTCGGACAAAATGTGGCTTGATAGCAGCACACTTTTACCGGCTCTTTTCAGTTTTAAAACTTCTTGCTGGAAAGTCTGTTCATTTAATGGATCAAGCCCAGAAGTGGGTTCATCAAAAATATACAAATCGGCATCTTGCGACAACGCAGCAATTAACGCTACTTTTTGACGATTGCCTTTTGAATAGGTACGAGCTTTTTTCTTCGGATCAAATTCAAAGGCCTTGATTAGTTCATCGGTCTTTTGATTATGCTGGCGGCCATTTAAACGTAGCAATAGGTCGATAATTTCGCCGCCAGAAAGATTTGGCCATAAATAAACGTCCCCAGGAACATAGGCGATGCGTGGATGAATCGCCGCATCATCCCGCCAGGCATCTTTGCCGAAGACGGTCACTGAGCCGCCACTCTTTTTTAATAAGCCTAAAATAGCTCGAATGGTCGTGGATTTGCCGGCCCCATTAGGTCCTAGAAAACCCAGAACCTGACCGGGTGCCAACGTGAAACTGACATCTTTTAATGCGGCAAACTTGCCAAAGTTTTTTTGAAGATGGTCAAGTTCGATAATAGCTGTTGTCATTTTTGTCATCCTCCTTAAGGTCAAACTTGAAACACGTTTTAATATGTCGGTATCTGATCGACCTTTACAGTATAGTCGCGATTGACTGACGAGTCAACAAATTATTGACTCGTCAGTCAATTTTTTTGTGACGCCGGATTTACAATGTAAGTGCAACACCTGTAAGTATAAAGTTTTCCTCGGTAGGTAAAAACGAAAGAAATTAAATATAAATTCTAAGAACCATACCAAAGATTTAACCTTTGGTATGGTTCTTTTTGTCTTGCCTAAATGGAGGTGAGAGTATGAACATGAAGAAAGTATATCAAGTGATTATGAAAGATGGATTACGTGATTATCGCTATCTAAATAGCAAGATTAAACCTATTAATTATTCTGAAGAGAATAAAGGTTTTATTGCTGGTTTTCGATCAAAAGAAATGTTGCATAGTAGTAAGGGATTTATTATGACTTCATATGAAGCATTACTAGACAATCAAGATAATCTAACTCATTGGACGCCAAATCCGTATATAACACTATCTTATAAAGATAGTGCTAGACTTCATGTTCAAGGACACGAAGAGGAAAAAATACGTCAAATTAATACATTCGTGATTGATATTGACGATAGAACAGTTAACGAAAATGATATTTTGTTAGCTTGTTTAGACTTAGGCTTTACACCAACTTTGGTTTTAAAAACAGATAGAGGACATCAAGTGTATTTTGTTCTAAAAAATCCTGTATATGTTACAGCAAAGAGTGGCTTCAAAAGTCTGAAAGTAGCAAAGAAAGTAGCAATATCTTTGAAAAATACCTTAAATAAGACTTTGCCAGTTGATATGTTATGTAACGATTTTGGTATTTGTCGTTTTCCGACTTCAAAAAATATAGAGTTTTTTGAGGCTAGTTTCGTATACGATTTTTCAAGCCTACTCACATGGAGTTTGAAGCAAAGTGACAACGAAACAAATAGTAATGCGAAGATGATTTTAAGAAAAAGTCCTAATCGTCAAATTGATGAACCCTGGTTTGACATGTTACTACATCAATCAGATGTTAAAGGTAGTAGGGGAATTATGGGAAGAAATAACATAGCTTTAACACTAGCGTTAGCCATGTATTCTTCTGGCGGTTCTGTTGCAAAGTTTTAAATCTACTATCAAATAAGGTAGAATAATAGAAAAAGATAGCAGGAGGAATGACGATGA
>NZ_QPTY01000056.1:0-8902 GCF_005236045.1 Enterococcus sp. VV15 | reverse complement strand
ACATCAAGTGTCCCACCCTTTAATTGGAAAATAGCCCCTTCTAGAGGTTGTTCACCTGAAGAAGATTGTTTGATCACCTTCACGTTCAACGGTGTAAACTGTTTGGTGTTTTTCCAAGTCGTATTGTCCAACTGCTTAGAGGTATAACCAGGTACATCAAGTTCTGTGATAGCTTGGTAGGTGAAATCTTTCCCTTGATTGTTATATTTTGGTAAGAACACATTTTCTTGATAACCAGCCCCACTTTTTTCAGAAAGTTGAACCACATCATTTCGTGTCCATGTATCCCCTGTGTCACTAGCTGGTTTATTCAATTGGACAAAGGCTGTTTGCCAACTGTTTGGATCGGCTGTTTGGGTTCGTTTCACTTCATACATTACATGATCTGGTCGACTACTTTTATCATGGTCGAATTCTTCCCATTGTTTCGTAAAGTTTAGTTTGACACCAGGTGCTTTCGCTGAAGGAATACCAAATTCTGCTAGCTCACTTGACTCAGATAATGGCTGCAAGGTTGTTCGTTCATTCATCTGATACCAATGATCCGGTTGGAATGTGTTGCCTTCCGTTTGGATACGTACCTGGTAATGGATCTGGATTTCTTGATCTTTACCTAAATAGATCTGATTGCTTTTGATCGTCGTACCATCTATAGTTACTTTTGGCATGACCTCTATTGAATTGGTCCCAACATCTTTGACTTCAAGAGAATGTTCTTCATAAATGAAAGGCTGCGCAATTGGGTCATTTACTTGTCCATTGGAGATCGTCCCAGAGAGATGGATCGCTTTTTTTGTCAAATAATCGGAGATGTCCGATGCTTTTGCTGCCGATTCGTAGTAAAATTCGCCATTCGCATCTTGAGAAACCATTTTACGCATTTTTGCTTCGACCTGGGTCTTAGATAGTCCTGCAGCTTCATCTCCTTGTAATTGGATACCCAGTCCATGGATCTCAATTCCTTTTTCTTTCAATGCCATTGCTTCACCGATCGTTGCGATGAAAGTACTATTGATGAGTTTGTTTTCTCCATATTGATCCTGTGCATACATTGGTCGCGCAATCAATGACGTGTTGCCTGGTTGATCTTCTCTGTCCGAGAAAACAGTGCCGTAATACTCTTTACCTTCTTCTGTATGGACTTTTGTTACTTGATAAGAAAACGTTGGTACGCCATCGGTTAATAAAACGATGATTTTTTCATGTCCATTATTATTTGAAAGCATATTACCAGCTTCTCGCAAAGCTTTTTGCGTAAACGTTCCACCTTGAGTGTACAAAGGGGTCAAGTTTTTCACTTGGTCCTTCACTGAATCAAAAGGCGCAATCGGTAATTCAGCATTGCTATAAGAATAGCCATTACTAGAATAGCCCACATAACCTAAATTGATTTTATCTGTTACCCCACTATGATCCAGTGTATCAATAAAATTATTGATTCCCCTTCGCACTTCTGTTAACCGGTGTTCTTCGTTCATACTTCCAGACCAGTCAACCACCAGAACGATATCTAGCGGTGCTACTTCTTTTTGGACATTCCCCCGAACATTTAAAAAAACATCATATAAACCTGGGGTTGTCGTCTCCTTAGCAAATTTTCGGATAGCGTAGTCTGCATTTGTGCCCGTTCCCCCGTATTCAATATAGGAATTCGTTTTATTATCTGAGTCGCCATCCCAATCAGTGAGACCATCCCAGTGATTACTAGCGTCTTTATTTCCTTGATGGTTGATGACATTCACATCCCCCGTTGGTTTCCAACCAGCCTTAGGATAGACACCTGTTTCATCGGTCGTATATTCTGGTTGAATCGCGTCTAACACCCGTTTCGTTGATGGTAAAGAAGACAACACAGGCGCTTCAAACGGTTTAGTAATCTTTTCTTCACTTGTTTCTTCTGTTGTAGCTGCTGTTTCTTTCATCTGTTCCTTTGTTGTAGATGTATGGAACATAGACGACTGGCTTGTTTCTTTCGTTAATTGCGTATTGGGGTCTGCCTTGACTTGACTGAACATTTTTTTCACTGGTTTGGATAACAACATGTTTTCATTTTGCTGTTGGACTTGTAGAGAAACTTCAAGTTTCTCACTTTCTTCTGGCCAATCAATTTTGATTTTTTTTACTATCTCATTCGTAAAAAAATCAGTCGTAGTCACCCACGTTTTTCCATTAAGATCAGAATATTCAGTATATTCATCAGAAATAGAAAAGGAGACTGGTTGCTTTGTTTCTTTATCTGCTATCTCCAGTAGAAATCTTCTTCCTTCTGTGTTTGCATGGACTTTTGTTTCCAAGACAAGTTCATCTGAAGTTTGATAACTAGTTACTTCACCATATTGATTATTGAGTACTTCACTACTTGAACCGTCCATCGCTTCTACAGGTTTTTCCATGCTTTGGAATAGCAAATGAATGAAAAAAACGATTCCTATCACACCCAACAAATAGAAAAGATAGCTCTTCTTCATTCTTTTCCCTCCTTAGAAAAAATTTAAAATTCAATTGAATAGTATAAAAAAAAGAGAAAAATAACTAATTTTTCTCCGTCTCTTTTTATTTGTTTTTCATGAAAATAAAATCGTTATAGAAAACTAGGAGATCCTAAATAGTTAAGACGTTTTAAGAAAGTTCCGTGTTATTCATCTGTTTATAAAAATGTTATTTTTTCTTAAAATAAAAAAAATAAGCTATAACTTTGAAATAACATAAATATCCTTATTTCTTTAATTATTTAAAAAAATTTAAAATGTGAGACAAGTATTTACAGAAGAGAAAAAATACGTTAATAATGGTACTACTAAATTAGAAAAGAGGGTGATTAATTGATCGAGCAGATACTATTAGATGAGCATGCAAGAGGGAAATTACATGTTTATGGAAAATTACTGACCCTACCTCCTGGTGAATATATGTTGGATCATTTACGAGAAAATCTAGAAGTAGCAATCAGCCAAGTTCGATTAAAAAAATTACTTGTTTCCATTCAAGAAGATCTAGAGAATATCTATGAAACAAAAATATTTTCTTCTAAAAAGAAGTTATTTATAGCTGAAGAAATGATTCAGTACAATCAATATCAGCATTTTCTTTCAACTAAAAGCATTCCCTATCAGTTGCTGCTCAGTATCATCACAAACAAAGATGCTGACCTTATGGCCTTTTGCCAACGAAATTATATCAGTCGTTCAACTTGTTTTCGTCAGACGAAAAAATTAGCCCACTATTTGAAGGAACACGAGATTACGTTAAATCTATCAAACTTAACGATAACTGGTTCAGAAATGTTGATAAGGATCATTTTTTTCAATTTCTTTTGGTTCGTTTCTTTAGGAGAAAGTTTAGATGAACTCAGTTTTAGCCATGAACTAGAAAAATTAATTTATAGACATGAAGGTACAAATTTAAAAAATAAGTTTGAGATTGGCAAGAGAGAAGCAATGCTTCATTGTAAGATCAGCCTTTTACGTATAAAAAATGGTCATTTTACTGATATCTATCAGCTAACTACAACCTCCTTTATTCCTAATGGAACAAAGTTGGATTTTTTTTATGATTATTTCCAAATCGCTGACCTGAAACTAGATATCCTAGAAGTCAACTCTTTGTTTTATTTGTTTTATTATTGGCCATTCCTTACTTCTAATCAGGATATTCGATTTCCTGTCATTGCCCATTCTTATCAGAAAATAAACGACTCTTTAAAAAAAATATTGCAAGAATTCAATACACACTGTAACCAATATATCAGCGATTTTCAGCTTCAAGAAAATCCGTCTCTTTACTTGAATATTTATCTTTCATTTTTGAATTTTAGTTTGTTCAAACAAAAGATTCCTTTAACAACCTTTTTTATTTCTTCCTACATCACAGAGAAATATCCTATGCTCCATATCTTGACCTCTAAATTAGAAAGTTTTTGGAGAAAAGTAGCACACCGTAAAAATTTTTCATGGCTAAAAACTTGTAGCAAGGATCTAGCTTTTATCCAAGCCTGTCTACTTTATCCGCACTATGTAAAACTAGAAGAGAAGTATAAATTGAAAGTAGGATTCATTGACGTCTCAGAGCATTTGATTTCCTCTGAAATCATTAATTTGGTCGAGAAGATCCCTTTTGTCGATATTGAGAGAATCACTCTTCCGATCACTAAAGAATTCGATTTTTTTATCTTCGGCTCTCCCCTTTTGGTACCAGATAGATTGGACCCATCCACCTATCTCGTTGTCGATTTTTGTCGCTATAAAGATTTCGGAACGACACTTTATCAAAAAATTTTGAAGGTTCATAACACAAAATTACAAGAACAGGCATAAAAAATAAGGACTCTTGATGCGTTCCATTCTTGGATACCATCAAAAGCCCTTATTTTAGTTAAAAATTATTTTGACGCACGTTTCACGTAAGTGCCTTCTGCTGTGTTGATTTCAAGTAGTTCATCTGCTTCAACGAAATCAGGAACGTTGACAACTAGACCTGTTTCCATTGTAGCTGGTTTACCTGAACCAGTAACAGTAGCCCCTTTGATTGAAGGTTGTGTATCAACGACACGCAACACAACAGTTGTTGGCAATTGAACCCCGATCACTTCACTACCAAAAAATTGAATTTTAACTTCCATATTTTCTAGGATGTATTTCATTTCTTCTTCTACAGTTTCAACTGGAATTTCATATTGTTCATATGTTTCAAGATCCATGAAGAATGCTGTATCGTCCATTGTGTATAAATATTGGACAGCCTTCGTATCGATGTGTGCTTTTTCAAATTTTTCTTCTGGTCTAAAAGTCGTATCGTAAGTTGCTCCTGAACGAATGTCTTTTAATTTCATACGCATAACTGTATTTCCTTTACCAGGTTTGTGGTGGCTTGCGTCTAAAACTTTAATTAGTTTGCCGTCTTGAACAAATGTCATTCCGGCTCTTAAATCACTTGCTGAGATCATTATTTTTGCTCCTTCTTATCTTAATCATAATCAACTTTATTGTATCAGACAACTGTCCATAAAACTAGGAAATTATCTCTTTTTAAGGTTTAGTCTTTGACTTTCGATTTTTTTCATGCTATTTTTAACTCAATTCTTTTTTGGAGGGAACTAACATGACTATCAGCAATCATAAAGAATTGAATCGTTGCTGTTGTATGGTGCTTAAAAGCAGCATACTATTCGTCATGTCTATTGATAGCCCTTCATATAGTTGAGTATCTCTATTTACATTTATCCTTTAATGGACACTCATCTGATGATTTTTCAAGGAGCTGATTTAATAGTCAGCTCCTTTTTTATTTTATATTTTTTAGGAGGAACTCATGATTATTACTACGATTACAGATGTGATTGGTTCAACACCCCTTTTTAAATTCACTGAAAAAGATTATCCCATGCCTAAAGATTCAGTGATCTATGCTAAATTAGAAAATTTAAATCCAGGAGGAAGTATCAAAGATCGCTTAGGGAAATATTTAATAACTGCTGGCATACAAACAGGGAAAATCACAAAAAGTACGACCATTATCGAACCCACTGCCGGCAACACAGGTATTGGTCTTGCAATTGCCGCATTGAGCTACCAGTTAAAAACGATTTTTGTCGTTCCAGAAAAATTCAGTCTTGAGAAACAGCAGTTGATGAAAGCACTAGGCGCTACCATCATTCATACACCAAGTGAGTTAGGCATTCTGGGTGCGATTGAAAAAAGCAAAGAGTTAGCACAAGCGATACCTGACAGTTATCTCCCTTTACAGTTTGAAAATCCTGATAACCCTGCTGCATATTACCATACGCTAGGCCCAGAAGTTCTTCAGGAATTAGGAGATCAACTCACTAGTTTTGTTGCTGGTATCGGAAGTGGCGGAACTTTTGCAGGAACAGCCAGCTATTTGAAGGAACAGATTCCTGCCATTCAATTAATTGGCGTTGAACCTGAAGGCTCCATTTTAAACGGTGGAGAACCACACACTCATGCAATTGAAGGGATCGGGGTAGAGTTCACTCCACCTTTTCTTGCAACACTTCCGATTACTCGCTTTGAAACGATTTCTGACAAAGAGGGGTTCGACTATACAAGACAGTTAGCTGAAAAAAATGGCTTGTTGGTTGGCAGTTCTAGTGGTGCTGCTTTTGCTGCTGCTTTACATGAGGTCCAACGTTTACCAGAGAAAAGTACGGTTGTAACGATTTTTCCAGACACAGCTGATCGTTATCTATCTAAGGGAATCTATGAATAAAAACATGCTTTTTTAGATTAACTTGTTATCAAATAAAAGAATCATACACTTTAGGAGGAAATAATCATGCACATTCAAACAAAATTGATTCACGGTGGAATTAGCGAAGATCCAACTACTGGAGCAGTCAGTGTTCCCATCTATCAAACCTCAACTTACCGTCAAAACGGTGTGGGCAAACCCAAACACTATGAGTATTCTCGTTCAGGTAATCCAACTCGGTTTGCTTTAGAAGAACTGATTGCTGATTTAGAAGGCGGAGTAAAAGGCTTTGCTTTTGCTTCCGGTTTAGCTGGTATCCATGCCGTATTTTCCCTTTTTCAAGCTGGTGATCATCTCTTATTAGGGGATGATGTCTATGGTGGAACATTCCGCTTGTTTGACAAAGTCCTCACCAAAAATGGCTTAGAGTATACGATCATCGATACCAGTGATTTAACTCAAATTGAAAATGCTATCCAACCAAATACTAAAGCTTTATACCTAGAGTCACCAAGTAATCCATTGTTAAAAATCACTGATCTTGAAAAAAGTGCTGAGATTGCCAAAAAACATCATTTACTTACAATCGTTGATAATACCTTTGCCACACCTTATTTTCAGAAACCTCTTGATTTAGGTGCAGATATTGTTTTACACAGCGGTACAAAATATTTAGGTGGGCATAGTGATGTCATTGCTGGCCTTGTCACTACCAATAATGAAGAATTAGCTGACTCCATCGCTTTTTACCAAAATGCAATAGGTGGTGTGTTAGGCCCACAAGACAGTTGGCTACTGCAACGGGGAATCAAAACATTAGGTGTACGTATGGAAGAACATCAAAAAAATGCCTTTCGCGTAGCTGAATTTTTAGCAAACTACCCTAAAGTAGAAAAAGTCTATTATCCTGGTTTAGCTACTCATCCAAATCACACACTCGCACAAGCACAGATGAGTGGATTTAGTGGGATGGTTTCCTTTACGTTAAAACAAGATGAAGAAGCAATTCCCTTCGTAGAAGCATTACAATTATTTATCCTAGGTGAAAGCTTGGGAGGCGTTGAAAGTCTCGTCGAAATTCCTTCTGTTATGACCCATGCGTCTGTTCCCAAAGAAAAACGGGAAGCAGCAGGAATCAAAGATGGCTTGATCCGATTGTCAGTAGGTATCGAATATGGAGAAGATCTTTTAGATGATTTGACCCAAGCATTCGAACACTTAATAAAAAGATAAAAATCATTTCAGATTACTACACCTTAAAAGAAATAAGTGTTAGAATCTATATGAATAGCAGCTTGATTATGGAATGTTCACTATTTTCTTCCATAAACAGCTAGTATGAACAATAGTTAGGGGTAATCACACATGAGAATGAACGTTGAAAGTTTTAATCTTGATCACACAAAAGTAAAAGCACCTTATATCCGAGTTGCTGACCGTAAAACGGGAGAACATGGGGATGTTATCATTAAATATGATGTCCGTTTCAAACAACCAAACAAAGAACACATGGACATGCCAAGTCTACATTCTTTAGAACATTTAACAGCAGAATTGATTCGTAACCATGCGGACTATATTGTTGACTGGTCTCCAATGGGATGCCAAACAGGTTTTTATCTAACTGTTTTAAACCATGAAAGTTATGATGATATTTTAGATATCTTAGAAAAAACGATGAAAGACGTACTAGAAGCAACGGAAGTACCAGCAAGTAATGAAACTCAATGTGGCTGGGCTGCTAGTCACACATTAGAAGGTGCACAAGCATTAGCACGCGAATTCTTAGCAAAACGTGACGAATGGTCTGAAGTAGAAGCTTAAACACCCTTTTTTAGACAAAAATGTGTCTGGATAATTCACTATATTCGAGCTATTCAAACACTTGATTGAATAAACAGACTAGCTACTTAATCAAAATAAGCGTATGATTTGAGCACAATCAATTTATGTATTCTAAGAGATTATATAAGACTATTTTGCTCTGAAAAAGCCGGACGATCTGAAGATACTTTTCAATATTTTTGAGATTGTCTGGCTTTTTTTAATCGTTTCATGAAGCAATAAATCATAATATTTTGGAAATACCTTAGGAGGAATTACTGATGAGCATTTATGACTTTACCGCCACACTAGAAAATGGCACAAGCTATTCATTAGATAAATACAAAGGTCACCCGATGATCATTGTCAATACAGCTACGAAATGCGGATTAGCACCACAGTTCAAACAATTAGAAGAACTTTACGAACAATATCAATCTAAAGGTTTGATCATTTTGGGATTTCCATCGAATCAATTCAAACAAGAAGTTGACGATGCAAGTGATGCCGCTGAAGCTTGTCGCACCACATACGGAGTTACCTTCCCGATGCACCAACTGACTGAAGTCAATGGGTCGCATACCGATCCACTTTTTGCTTATCTAAAAGAACACGCGTCTGGCACATTAACAAATGCAATCAAATGGAATTTCACTAAATTTTTAGTAGATAAAAATGGTGAGGTCGTTGAACGATTCTCTCCACAAACTTCTCCCACAAAAATGGTTGATGCGATTGAAGCAGTTTTATAGAAAAAAAAGCAGATGAACAAAGTTCATCTGCTTTTACCATTTGCGTGGCGACGTCCTACTCTCACAAGGGGCAACCCCTCACTACAATCGGCGCTAAGAAGCTTAACTTCTGTGTTCGG
>NZ_QPTY01000055.1:0-10395 GCF_005236045.1 Enterococcus sp. VV15 | reverse complement strand
TCATCGTCATTCCTCCTGCTATCTTTTTCTATTATTCTACCTTATTTGATAGTAGATTTAAAACTTTGCAACAGAACCGTGATTCTAATTGTCCTTCGCTAAGCGAATTAAAAGCCCTTCAAGGTGCTGATATTCAAATTTTAGGGAAGACTCAAATCACAATGGTATTATTTCAAAATAAAAATCTTGCTGTCCTTTCCCCTGAATCTTGAGAAGAAGTCCAGTTGCCAATAAAAGTAACTGACAAAGAGAATACCTATTTCGCATATAAAGAAAAATGAGCATAGTTTCATTTCTAATTATAACAATTTTCGTTCTAATGTTACGCTTTCATTCATAAAAGATCATTTTGAACTCATAATCGTATAAGATCTTACGAGGGGCTTGCCCTCGTAAGATCTTATATGAAAAGAAAGAAGTAAAAATGAAATTAATAAACAAATTGGTCGTCTTCCATGAGTTCCTTATACCTTGCCAAAAGATAAATATCACAAACCCTTTGTAATCCTAAGTTGAAAAGAAACTTTAATGGTGTGTTTTCCCCATCGGCTATTCGGATCATAATTTTTCATTTTCTAATTCTCCTACTCTAATACTCAATACAACATACCCATTTTTCTGCAGATAATCTGTTATATACGTAATTTCAGATTGACATGACTTACCTGTAAAGCCATCTTTATTCCATTCTTTTAGAATTAACTGATCACCAACTTGAAAATCACGATCATTCTTGCGAATCTCAAACTGCTTACGTTCGTTAACAACTGCTTCAAAATATACAGGTAATATTTTTAGTTCATGAGTCATACTTTTTTTCTTTTCATTTTTGTCATCAATTGATTGAGTTTGTTCTATCAAGACTATAATCGTTTTCCAGTAGTCTTCATCCGACATCTTATTGATTGGGCCTGATATACTTTTTCTATAATCATCAAAAGTATCAATTATCGTACGAATATCAATTTTTTCTTCGTATATGCTTAACATACGATTCAATAAATCGTTTTGTTCTTTTGATAATTCTTCACTCGTTCAAATCGCTTCAAAAGACCGAAAAAACAACGTTTTTCCTTGTGTGAAAAATTCGCAATATATTGACTTACTAAAAGCTTTCGATCCTTTCTCTTCTTGATCTCAGCTAAAATGTCTTTCTCGAAACGTTGAATCATTTTTTGCTCTTCTTGTAAATTAAACTTCCGACTAAACCCATCGACTAAAGAGCGATAATTATAACTTGTTCTCATGCAATCCCCTCTTTTCCAGGAAGAACAAGAAGTACTAATGGCTCAAAGATTTTTTTCGCAAGAATCCATTCATTGGCTTCTTTTTTACTTGAACAGGAATAATACACACGTCCGGTATATTTCCCCATAACCTTTACCATAGGCATTCACTCCTTCTCTTAATTAATTGTCTCGAAATGCTTTACGTATAACATATTCGTTATCGATTATTCGCTCTAAAGAGTCACAAGGATAAATTCTCTTATTGCTTTTCTTTTGATCTTCTTTGACGATCCACTGAAGTTTTTGGATCGTTTCTTCACTGACCGCAATCTTAATTCTTTTTTTCTTTGTTCCCATCAGGTGTCCCCTTCTCTATTAGCAGGTGTCCCCTCTACTTTTCTAAACCTAAGCAGTTCTTAGTTTTAATATTCGTACAACCTGCCCGTTTTGAGTGACATAATTTGGAGGAATCGCCTGACTTCTTGATAATTCAGCCAGCAACTGGCGATAACGCCTTTCTGACCACTTATGTTTCCTCTTTTGCAGAGAAACATATTCAGCCATTGAAATTTCCTTGCGTTTTCCAGATTCTAAAAAACAAATTAATCGTTGAATTTCCGTCATTGAAAACCCTCCTGTTAAAAATTTCTCTTGTTTACAAATAAAAAATAGTGTTTCGTTGTTAGGTAAAACGATAACCTGGCATGTTAGGTAAATGCTCAACCTGTGAACCGTAAATTGCTCGAAATACTCAAAGTATCAGAAATCCTTCTGCTAACAGATAGTTGTCAAAGCAACCCTTACCTGCGCTACTCATTCCTCTACAACTTACTTCCACAAAATCATCCTAAAGGTTCACTAAGTCTTCAGGTACTGTCCTTCCAAACACGACCGTAGATTAGACAGCTAGAATATCTACGACTGGTAAGAAAACATTCATATCTCCTTCTAAATCTTTTACACCTCCTCATTTAGAAACCAGACGGTTTTCTTACACCCTTAAACTGTGTTCTTTTTATTCAGTTTTCAAAGATCAAAGTGTTCACAAGTAAAGAGATTTACTTGCAAACAAGAAAAATTTTTTTAGGGTTAGCTACGTTTTAACTTGTATGGACGAGGTAGAAACAACAGTCCTTCTCGTTTCTTTTTCCGTTTCGCAATCACACAATTTCCTGCACCGACAACTGTTCGAGTGGAACGATAAAGCAAAGAAACTGGTCGGATTTTCTTTGTTTGACGATCAATAAATCGTCCGTCCCCTAGATTAGCCCAAACACTGTTGTCATAGAGCTTAATTGTGATTGCTTGTTGTTTCAGATCTTCTACTGTACAAAATTTCCCATCCATTCCTTGACCTCCTTAAAAAAAATGTCAAATCATTGTTCCACTTGTTGTCGAACAATGTAGAACTCAACAAAAAAGAGAGAGACTAGCTACTACCTTTAAAGATAATAACAGTCTCTCTCTTTATGCCACCAGAGTCTTCCTCACAATACGAAAATAATATACGCACTGCACCCAGTGAAATTAGATACACTACTCCATAAATTTTTAATGATACTCAAATACCCACAAAGGTCAAGAGTGTTATTCATATCCAATTTATGCTATTATTGTTCGTGTCACAGGAAATGTGGCAAAAAGGAGCAGCACCGTTAGTATCTGTAACGGTCGGGATAGAAATCGATGACCTTTGAAAGAGTTGGCGCTCTTTCTCAGCGAGATTTCTAAACCACTCCTTTTTTTGTTGAGCTCTACATTGCACAGCAACAAAAAAAGTATATTTACTTTTAATTTCATTTCAATTAGGAAATTTCTAAAAAAACGATAACATATTCATTTACAATCTGCAAATAAATTTTCTATTTTTATTTTCCACATTTGAAAAAGTCGATAACCGTAGGCTTTCATCCTCCTCTACTCACAACAAATACAGTAATTTACTCATGAATAAATTTGAACAGCTGCTCGATCAATTGACAATTTAAGTATTGCACAATTAATTTAATTTGAAAAGACTTTAGAAAAATAAAAACTAAAACGATTATAAACATTTTGGAAAAAACTTTTATTTTTTAAAAATCTTAACAAAAAAAGTATATCATAAAATTTTTTACCGAACAAGAGTTCCCCTTTTTTGAAATCTTAAAAATATAACGATTTTGAATTTAAATTCAACGATTATGACGTCTTATAATTATTTTCTAATCTTTTATTGTGAAAAAAATAAGCAATTTTATTTGTAAAAATTGTAATATTTAAAAATGTAATGATTTCAGTCTAATCTTTTTTTCACTTTCTTTCCTTTCTTAAATCCCACACGTTCCCGATAACGATAATAATCATCTTGTAGTTTTAACAATTCCTCATAGATTTCTCCCATACTACGACTAGAAGCTAAAGACAAGGCATAAATAAACGACTCAGGCAACGTCTCTACGGAACGCTCCCTCGTTACCCAACTAGCTACAGTTCCCTGATTAAAACCATAAAGCTCGCAAAACTGTTCAACAGGCATACTTAAATACCTTAAAATATACACATTCACAACATGAGAATAAACATAAAGCTTCAAAGACATACCGAAATCCTCCTCAAATAACTACGTATAATTACAAACGTAATAATAATACACAGTCTAAGAATAAGACCTTCACTAGGGTAAAAAGCTAAAGAGTATCAAAGATATATTGTAAAAGGCAATTGACGTCTTTTATTTTTTCAACCTGTATCGACTTCAAATAGCCTGATTTCTTGGGCTTCTTTCTCAGGAATTAGTTGTTGAATTGTACTTGTCCATTCATCGATTGTTAGCTTAAACTGCGCAATGATTCCTTGAATAAAGGCTTCTTTTTCTTCTTTCTTCGCTTGGATCAAACTTGCGAATAATACACGTACTGAAGCAAGTAAAAGTCCGCCACCACGCCCTTTTTTGACTTGGTAGAACACTTTGTGTTCTTGCTTTAAGGCGCTTAATGCACGATCCAGACTTCTTAATGGCATATTTAATTGTTCCGCCAATTCTTTTTTAGACAGTTTCAAATAAGGCATACGAAGATCACTTTTTTCGCTCAAATAGCGCATAATATCTTCTTGCCATTCATGTTTATGACTATATTCCCGTTGTTCACGTGGTTTCTTGAACTTCCACCAGCCACGACGTTGGATAAACAACTCGTTTTCTTGAATATCTGAAGCTACCCATTCCTGGCATAATTCCAAAATAAAGTCACGATTGGCAGCTTGATAATTGCCAGAATAGGCACTTTTGATAATCTTTCGCACTTCGCCTTCAGACAACGGCTCATTTAAGCGTTCGTTAAACTCAAACATGTTATACTCACAAGTTTCTTGTCCGTAACCGGAAGAATAATAAGCCAAAGAGAGTGTAAAAATCACGTTATTTCGTCCTAATCGACCTTCTCCCCCGATAATATCTGCTTTTCGTAGTAACAAATCAAACCAAGGCTCATCGACTTGTCGATACTCTTTTTTCTCAGGAAAAACAATCAATTTCGCATTTCTTTCTGCTTCAGTTTTTTGGTTAGACGCCCATTTCATTGACAAATTTAACCAATCAGAGAAAGAATATTGATTTTCTAACTCACAAAAAACGATATTTTGTTGGTTTGGAAATCGAGCAATCCCAAAATGGTTACAACCTACATCGATACCTGGTAACTGATTAGCCAATTGTGTTCGAATTGTTGTAGAAATACGTTTTGCCACTTCAATTACTTTGAAATTACTCTTTTTCGTCACATATGCAGGTGTTTTTAACACAAAGTAAACTTGATAGCCATGATCCGATTCTAAAATCATCGTTGGCATATATCCTAGTTCATCCACACAAGCTAAGAAAATCTCTCCCTGGTGATTTTCTTTTGAATCGATATCTACCACAAAAGTATTGATTTGACTTAAATTCTTTTCTGAGTGTCCTTTGACAACTGAACGATTTTCGTCTGCATAAGTCCCATAGCGATAAACGTTTGGCGTCCAATGGGTCAGTTTTGATTGATTTTCTAAAATCGCTTCTTCAGACGTAATAACCATGCCACGTCCTGCGTTCATTAGTTGTTTACTGCGGTACGCAAAGACTGCACCATTTCTGCTGGTATTCTCATACCCGACAGGCTTCATGGTGCTGTTTCGATATTTGTATGTACGAATGCCTTGTTTCAACAAAGCTGCATAGCATTGATCTAAGTTTTCCATCCTAAAATTTCCTCCGAATTGTATTGAAAAAGAGAACACATGCCAATTTTAAAAATGGTTCTGTGTTCTCTTTCAATATTCGGCTTAAATTCCTAGAAAAACCTAGAAAAATATTGCTTTATCTATTGAACTGCTCGCTCCAAATGTGCTATAATTTAAGCACATTTATAAAACAACTAAGTGGTTTGCTAGACCACTTAATTATTTATTGAGACGAGCGCGAACACATGAGCTCTATTCATGTGATTCAGAAATAATTGATCCGACCAAAGTCAATTATTTCCGTCTCTCTTTTTTATGTATTTTTTTCATTAATGACAGTATCACATTCAGAATAAAATTGTAAACCATCAAATTTAATTTTATTATACTATCTAAATTTTTTTTAGATAGTTCTTTTTTATTTATATATACAAATAGTATAATATACAAATAGTATAATATACAAATAGTATTTCCTTATTTTTAAGGGTTTTTATTAGGTTTATAAAATAATTTAAGTATGCAAATAGTACAATATACAAATAGTACAATATACAAATAGTACAATATACAAATAGTAAATTTGCAAAAAATATTTATTGTAGTAAGAAATTATCTATGTTAAAATAATTTATGTAGTAAAAAAATATCGTTAGGAGCGGATAAATATGGCTAAAAAAATCGTATTTGGAAATTTCAAAGGTGGGGTAGGTAAAACAACAAACTCAGTTATGTTTGGTTATGAATCAGCAAAAAAAGGAAAAAAAGTATTACTATGTGATCTAGATCCCCAGTCAAATTCTACTCAATTACTTAATAGAACTTATACTAGATTACACAATACTGAAATGCCTAATGAAAAAACCATGATGGTAGCAATTCAAGAAGAAGATTTATCAAGTGCAATAGTCAATATTATGCCGAATCTTGACTTATTACCATCACACAAAGACTTCGTTGACTATCCTGACTATATGGAACTTGTTTATCCACCGACCATTGAACATTATAAAGAACAAAGAATAGCTCATTTTGGAAAGCTTCTCAAAGAGATTGAGAAAAATTATGACTTTATCATTATTGATTGTCCACCAACTATATCTTTGTACACCAATACAGCTTTATATACATCGGATTTCTTAATTATCGTTTTACAAACTCAGCAACGTTCTCTAGATGGAGCAGAAGCCTTTTGGGAATATGCTCAAACTTTTTATAATAAGTATCCTACAGTAGATTTTGATATTGCTGGTGTATTACCAGTATTAATGAAAAATGATTCTGGAGTAGATAATCAAATAATTAAAGATGCTTTAGAAAGTTTTGGTGAAAAATATGTCTTTGCTCATATAGTTAGACACATGGAGCGTTTAAAAGGTTATGATAGAACAGGAATCGCTGACAAAGATTTCACAGATAAATGGGATTTTCATGATATTAAATTGCATGATTTTTATTCTGAAATTACTAACGAATTTCTTCAACGAATAGGAGAGTAATTATGGTTAAACAATTTAAAAAAGATCCTTCACGTAAAAAATTTACACGAGAAATTCCAGAAACAGAAACTTCTAAACCAAAAAAAACATTTAGTATTGATGATTTTGTAGAACAGCACAAACAAGAAAGTCAAACAACCGATAATACAAAAGAAAGAAAAGTTGGAAGACCTAAAAAAAATAAAGTCTATGGAACAATTAGGATTCAAAAATATAATGTTAATCGAGTAAATGCATTACAGAATACCTTAGACTATGAAACACAAGACGATTTAGTTGCTAGTTTATTAGATAGACTAGAAAATTCTATGTCTCAAGAACAACGGTTAATGTTTGATATGTATATGAAAACTTATGAGGCGCGCAATAAGAAAAAAGAAAACAAATAATATTTGTATATCTTACTACTAATAGTATAATATACAAATAGTAAAAAATATTACTTTGCTATATTTGCAAACTTCACATTACTTTGCTATACTTGAGACAAGTAAAAGGAGCTATGCGCAAACATAGCTCCCCTGTAGAACCGTTAAAAAGACGGTGACTGCGATATAAATAGTATCTTAACCATCTAAACGCCGGTCAAAGTGTTAGATGGTTATTTTTTTTGGTCTTTATGGTCAATAATCAGCAAAACTAACGTCGCAAAAGCGATCATCAGTTGAATTGCTTCAAACGTTGACACGTGCTACTCCCTTCTAGGGATAAAGCTATGAACCATAGGCATCACCCCTTTTTCAAGAGATTAGCCACCATCTTTTCACTTTTCTACCATTCAATTATAGCATATCTAACCATTCATGACAGTGCTATCTATTAACGAACGACAACCGCATATTTACGAGCATTATAGATATTCTCGAATGTCGTACGACTCATCCAATAAGAGCCACTAATTGGGTCAGATACATGTACCTGATTACTTCCTTTGTTATAGCCATCCAATGTAACGGCATGATTATTATTCGCGGCTACACCAAAGCTCCAATTCCCCCAACGGATTGGTTGGAAATTAATCGTAACCCATGCAACCACAGGATTTCCGTTCTTCACTTCATTCAGCAACGTATTCATAGAACTTCCTGAAATGTTCTGAACGTTCCCATATTTTTGTCCCCAAGTAGTCAGTGGGGCAGGGTAAATAGCAGAATATGTCCATGAATTTTCGACAAACGGACTACCAACAAATCCATTATTCGGATTTCCATTCGGTGACTTAGGTATCGTGTTCAAGAATTGTCTCAAACTCCAGTTTGTCAACTTTCCTTTATATTGCAAAGCTTGTAAGAGAGAAGCTCCTTCACAACCACTTGGCGCACCTAAAGCATACTGATTATAATTTTTTACACCTAACAATCTGTAATCATCATTACTTGGTTGTCCATTTCCAACTGCATACCAACCTACACCTTCATATTTCCAACCTTGCTTAGTAATCACACGTTTTTCATTCTCATCTAGCGTATAATGATGCCAATTAACTTTTTTATTGTACAAACGACTTACTGGAATCCCATTCGCTCCTTTATACGAGTACCAACCAATTCCTTCATATTTCCAGCCTTGTTTTGTAATGTTGTCTCGCTCTTTCGCATTTAACGTGTAGAAATGTTCCCCATTATATCGATTGTACAAACGATAAACAGGATCACCGCTTGTTGGTGCTTGCCAACCAATTCCCTCATAATTCCAACCAATTTTTCTTAAGTGATCTCGTTCACCAGTATCTCGTGTGTAAAAATGTTCCCCACTATTAGGGTTGAATAAACGATACATAGGAATCGTTTTGACCGCTGCTCTCGCACTACTGCTCATGGACTCATCCATTAATTCTTCTTTAGGCGCTTGTGTTGCATTTGCTTCACTTTGTCCTGCTTTTTCTGGCGCTTCCAGTGTAACTTCTTGTCCATTAATAATTGCTGTTTGTGGTTGTTCTACATTACTTGTCTCGTTAGTAGTTATTGTTTCTATTGAAGATTGTGTCTCACTGGTCACTTGTGTATCTTCAGTAGAAACTATCGTTTCTTCAGTAACAACTGTCGAATTTCCTGTGTTTATTTCCTCTGCAGATACAGATTCCCCTAAACTAATACTAGACAATACACTAATACTTGCTAACAAAAAAAGATAACGCTTCATTGTCTCCTCCTGATAAAATTAATTTCACAATAAAATTATACCGACTAAAAAAAACGTATTCAATATTTATGAAGAAAAACAAAAAAACTTCTGCCCATAATTGAACAGAAGACTGCAAAAAATATTCAAACTGTTAGGAGTGGGTACAACGACAGAAATATCGTTGACGATAAAAGTATATCAAACATTCTAAAACACTGCAATATCTCTTATATGCCTAAAAATCAATCGATTACTTACTTTCGTAGATTTCATAGAATTATCGCTCATATGGATATATATAGTATTGATCGCTATGATAGCTCGAACTTTCAACAATTATAAAAAACTAAAGGAATTTACATATCATAATTTATCTTGTTCATCCAACTATACAGCTAATTAATTCTAAATGATTTAGAATCCATTGCTTGAGTATTTCTTTTCTTTCTTTAAAAATTAGCCCACTCATATTATTTTTTTAAGAATGTTAAATAAATTGTAATACCAACAGAAATCACACTAATTATTATAGGAGAAAAATTAAGGAAAAAATCAAGCTTACTTTTTTTGTTTAATTCTGCCTTCTTTAAATAGATAAATTCAAATCTTTTATCAATCTCATTTTCTAGATTGTTAGTAAAAGATTCAAAATTTTTTTCTAAATTGCTAATTCGATAATCAAAATACTCAATTTTTGCTTCATATTCGCCTCTTTGAATAGCTTCATTAGTAGTAAATGTTTTTCTTGTTGTCTTCTGGAGTTTTGGAGTATATGACTTATCCATTATATTCACCTTTATCAATATATGGGATTTTTGTTTTAAACAAAGTATTATAATTATCGAAAGCGTATTTTGCAAAATCATCATTATTATCAAGTATTATTTCTTTTTCAGACATACTAACCGATAAATGAAAAATATTACCTATAAAATCTGAAAGTAAGTATTTTTCTTTATAATCATTTCTAAACTTTGTAACAGTATAGCGAATTTTTATTGTACCTTCTTTTAACATATCTTCATTTATAAAAATCGAATAATGATTTATTAGAATACTATCGCGCATCCCTCTTTGGAAATAAAAAATAAAGTTTAAATAAAACGGTTGATATGGATTAACTATATTACTATTAGATTCTTGTATAGTGTTGATATAGTTTTTAGGATATCTAATAAGATCTAATCCTCCAAGAGTAATTTCAAAACCCAATTCAAAAACATCATCTTGTCCTTCTAGTTCAATACTGGTAATATACTCATCTTGGTTCTGTTGCAAAGTTTTAAATCTACTATCAAATAAGGTAGAATAATAGAAAAAGATAGCAGGAGGAATGACGATGA
>NZ_QPTY01000054.1:0-10405 GCF_005236045.1 Enterococcus sp. VV15 | reverse complement strand
ACATCAAGTGTCCCACCCTTTAATTGGAAAATAGCCCCTTCTAGAGGTTGTTCACCTGAAGAAGATTGTTTGATCACTTTCAAGTTCAATGGTGTAAACTGTTTGGTGTTTTTCCAAGTCGTATTGTCCAACTGCTTAGAGGTATAACCAGGTACATCAAGTTCCGCGATAGCTTGGTAAGTAAAATCTTTCCCTTGATTGTTGTACTTTGGTAAGAACATGTTTTCTTGATAACCAGCTCCGCTTGTTTCAGAAAGTTGGGTGACATCACTTCGTGTCCATGTATCTCCCGTGTCACTAGCTGGTTTATTCAATTGGACAAAGCCTGTTTGCCAACTGTTTGGATCGGCTGTTTGGGTTCGTTTCACTTCATACGTTACATGATCTGGCCGACTACTTTTATCATGGTCGAATTCTTCCCATTGCTTCGTAAAGTTTAGTTTGACGCCAGGTGCTTTCGCTGAAGGAATACCAAATTCTGCTAGCTCACTTGAATCAGATAATGGTTGGAACGTTGTGGTGCCATTGATCTGATACCAATAATCCGGCTTGAAGTTTTTACTTTCTGTTTGGATACGTACTTGGTAATGGATTTGGATCTCTTGGTCTTTACCTAAATAGATTTGACTGCTTTTGATCGTCGTGCCATCCATTTGGATCGACGGCGTCACTGTCAGTTGTTTATTTCCTACACTTTTTACGCTTAACGTATTGGGTTGATACACAAATGGTTGAGCAATTGGATCTGTCACCGCACCATTAACGACTGTGCCGGATATTTGGACCGCTTTTTTAGCTAAATAATCAGAAATATCTGATGCATGATCTGCGGATTCATAATAAAGTGTGCCATTTTGGTCACTTGAGACCATTTGTCTCATTTTGGCTTCTACTTGTGCTTTGGAAAGGTTCGCTTGAGTGTCGCTTTGCAACTGGATACCTAAGCCGTGGATCTCAATACCGCGTTGTTTCAGTGCCATTGCTTCACCGATCGTGGCGATAAATGTACTATTGATCGTTTTTCGATTGCCATTTTGGTCATCAACGTTATAGGTGGGAGAAATTCTAGAGGTGCTTCCAGAACCTTCCTCATTATTTGAAAATTTTGTACCATAATAGCTACCGTCTGATTCTGTAAATACTTTTTGATTTTTATATGAAAAAGTTGGTACACCATCGGTCAGCAAAACAATGACCTTTTTATGACCGTTCGGAGTAGACAGCATGGTTCCGGCATCTCGCAATGCTTTTTGTGTAAATGTTCCTCCACTAGTACTGGAAGGTGTCACAGATTTCACTTGGTCTTTGACTGAATCAAATGGCCCCATTGGAACAGAACCATTATTGTAGCCATCGCTTGAATAGCCGATATAGCCCATACTGATTTTATCTGTGATGCCGCTATCGCTTAATGTGTCTACGAAACGATTGACGCCATCACGGACTTCACCGATCCGATTGTTGTTATTCATACTGCCTGACCAGTCAACGACTAAGGCGATATCTAAAGGTGTTGTTTCTTTTTGGACATTCCCTCGGACGTTCAAGTAAACATCAAAGAGCCCTGGAGTAGTTGTTTCTTCCGCAAATTTACGAACAGCATAATCTGCTTCGTTACCTGTTCCACCATATTCAATGTATGAATTGGTTTTATTTATCGGGTCGCCATCCCATGTTTTCACACCATCCCATTGGTCACTGGCATTTCTATTTCCTTGATGATTCAAAACATCAGTGTTGCCCGCTGGCTGCCAACTAGCTGTTGGATAAGTTCCTTGAGCGTCAGTTGTATAATCTGCGTGGATAGTTTGATTCACTCTTAGGGGTGTGCCATTTGCGGCTAGAGTTGGCAAACTGAAAGGTTTGACCGCTGGAGAGTGCTTCGTTTCCTGTGAATCTGTTGCGGTCGTTTCTGTTGTGGCAGATTCTTTAGAAGAACTAGGTGCAGAATTGGCATCACTAGTTGTTGCCTTCGTTGCCTGTTCTCCTTGTGTTAACGGTGTAATTGGTATTTTTTGGTCATCTACCAAGAGTTCATTTTCTTTATTTGTATATGATTTTTCGTCGATTTTTAAGGATAAATGAATAGACTGACGAATATGCGGCTCTATTTGCAACGTGATTCCTTGACTATCTACATGATACGAATAGCCCTCTTTTTTCATAGGATCTGTGAGAGATAAATAGTTCGTTACTAGACTAATTGTTTTTTCTTGTTTTTCCGCCGTCTCATTATTTACATTTATTTCCAAATCTAAATAATGGCTGTTTTCATTTTCAGCTGTGATTTTAGCTGATGCTATATCAAAGACAGTTGATACTTCAGCCATCGCAGCAACAGGAATAAGATAAGAGAAAACTAATGAAAATAGTACACAAATTATCCCTAACCTCTTTTTTAAAGTAATCATTTTTCCCCTCCTAATTTAATTTTTCATCTATTCCAATGTAAAAACGATGAGATTAACATAAATAATTGCTCTTATTTTTTATTTATTATAATCTGATAGTTATTATACGAATGGTTCAAAAGATAATCACACCAATTTTCAGACTGGGTAGTTTCATTTGTGGAATTGATTCCTCTATTTGAGGGGAGTTTGATTATATAAAAGGGTTGAGGGAGAAAACTTATGATCAGGTTGTTGGAAGAAAACTATAGAAAAATGGAGCAAATCATCCGAGTGTTGTCCATTTCTGACCAGTGGATGACAAAAAAAGAACTTGCAAAAGAAATTGGAAGCTCTGAGTCAACATTTATTCGATATATCGAAGAGATTAAAATTCGTTGGGGAACAAAAGTGACGATCGAAACATCAAGGAAATTAGGCTATCGAATCGAACATTTTAATGCAGCAATTTACCTAGATGTGTTGATGGATATGGCACAAAGCTCAACGAACAGCCAGTTGCTACATGAGATCATCATGAATCCTGGTCAAACGATCGAATACTATTGCGAGACCCTCTCAATCAGTCGCTCTTCGTTTACACGCAAGCTAAAACGCTGTAATGAGATCTTAGAGTCTTATTTATTGAAAATCATTGTTGATCAAGGTTTTCAATTAACCAGTCAAAAAAGCGAGATCCAATTGAGAATATTTGTTACCTTTTTCTTTTTGAATTTTTATGGACGTCATGAACTTCCCTATACGATCGATAAAGCGGTGGTCAAAGACATCATGGAAAGAAATCACTGCCAAATAAGCTTATGTGGTCAAGGGAGTACGTATGAACAGTCTTTTTATATTATGTATTTCATGGTGCATCTAATGCGGGAAACACAAGGATTTTACTTGGATCATATGCCATCTAAGGATTTGCGAAACATTCATGAATTGAAGAATAAGGACTATCTACTTTTAAAAAAAGAACTAACTAATCTGAATTATGATAGTTATGAAAAAGTTATAGATTATTTTACTCGTTCTATTTTTCAACAGTTCTCTTTTTCAGAGCAAAAAGATATCAGACATAAAATACAGAGAAATTTACAAATTTGTGTATTTTCAAAAACGGCCGAGTGGGATTCAGACAAGCTGGATTTCATCATTCACTTATCAACTAACATTTATTTTTTTTCTCGTCTGTTTCCTTTTGACACGACACATATGACGTATCGTGCCACTTTTTTTGCGGAACAAATACGAGTTAGACACACGCCACTTTATGCACGCTTACGGGCGGAATTACAGTTTTTTTCTACCTTGTTGGATACCGATTTCTTGAATTATTTATCAAGTTATGTTTTTTGGATGTTAGCCATTAATCCAGATGCGAATCAGTCATTAGTCACGAAGCGGATATTGGTCGTTAGTGACCTAGGCATCCAACATAGTCGTTATGTTGAATCTTACGTTAGCGATGTCTTGGCTATACATCGCGTGCGCTCTATCACAGATGAACAATTAACGTCATTTGATCTGACAAACTATGATCTAGTCGTGTCGAACCAGCCTATTACCAATACGCAAGTACCAAGTTTATTGATTGATGATAGTATTTCATTCAGTGATGAAGATGATTTGATCAATCTATTTGGTTTATGACATTCTTTCATATTTTTCAATCTTCAGATTATTGCCTAATGCAGAACATTAGTAGCAATAAACAAATTATTTTTCACAAAAAAGGCGAAAGATTTTGAGAACAACGCAAACTGTTTTCAGAATCTTCCGTCTTACTTTTATTGGATTAAGTTATTTAATTCCTGCTTCTAACCACTTTCTTTTGAAACGGAATTCTTGGATCAGTTGGTCTTTGCTCCATCGATTGGCGATAAAATCAGTTAGCGTATCCATTGTTAGGTCCATCGTGAAGTAAAGAAAACTCAAGGCCTCATCTTTGGAGTCAATTGCAAAGTGATTGGCTGCCAATAAGCTGTACCATTCCTTCAACATGGATGAATCATCTGATATATCCCTTCTTCGATGGTTATTTAAATCGGTGCTTTCGGTCAATAATTTGATTGTTTGCCAGTGATTGTTCCCAGGCTTCAATGTTGCACACCACCCAAGATAATTTTCGATCCCAAGAAAAAAATCTTGGCTATCTTTCTCGATATACTGTAGGATATCTCGGTGGATCTGTGCGGAAAAATAGGAGATAGTAAAACGATAGGCATCTTCTAGGTCTTCGAAATACTTATAGAATGCCCCTCTAGACATTCCTATTCCTGAAACGATAGCAGAGACTTTGACTTGACTGATATGCTGTTCTGAAAAGTTCTTTAGTAAGACGTTGATGATCGCTTGTTGCTTTTCTTCAGACAAGTTTAGAAAGGTTTCTTTAGGCATCAGCTAACTCCTTTCGTTATTTTATGTCTGCCATGTCTTCTTCCACCAAGTAACCATCTTTCATGCGATACACACGGTCGCTCCATTTGATCATTCGCGCATCATGTGTGACCATAACAGTGGCCTTTTGTTTTTCATGCGCTTCTTTCACCAATAATTTCACCACTTCATATGCATGGTCAGTATCAAGGCTTGCAGTTGGTTCATCTGCTAAGATCAGGCTAGGATCATTGAACAGTGCCCTAGCAATTGCTACACGTTGTCTTTCTCCACCAGATAAGTCTTTTGGATAGCTGTCTTTCAATTCATAGATATCTAGTGATTTCAGCAACTCATCGATCGTTGTTTCTGCTTTCTTTTGATGGCTGACCTTATCTACTAGATAAAACTGTTCTTTGACTTTTAAAAAGGGAATCAAATTGGAACTTTGAAGGATGAACCCAATTTCTTTAAAACGGAGATCCGCCCGTTTCTTCTCTGATAGATTCAAAAACGATTGTCCGTTAATCGTGATCTCTCCTGATGTTGGATTCTGCAATCCACCCGAAATCGTCAAGAAGGTACTTTTGCCTGATCCAGAAGGTCCGATGATGCTGACAAATTCTCCTTGCTTCACTGTAAAGTTGATGTCTTTCAAAGCGGTTACTTCCGTGTGTCCTTTGCCAAATTTTTTGACAATATTTTTCATCGTTAAAATATCTTTCATTTTCTTATCCTCCTATTGCCGTGATTGGATCAACTTTTGCAATGGTCCGAACGGAAAATACGCCGCCGAGCATAGCAACTACGATCAAAACGCCACTATATAGTAGCCATTGATTCCAGAAGATCGCAAATGGCATCGCACTTGGCAAGATCAAACTAGTAAGATAAGCAAATGCTACTGCTAAGACCACACCGATGACCCCTACAATAAATGATTGAGCAATCAATGATTTTGCAATAAAAGCATTGCGGATACCTTGTGCCTTCATCACGCCAAAAATTGCTGTCTTTTGTAAAGTGATCACGTACATAAAGATCCCTACAACTGCCGCAACGACTAAGAATAGGAAATAAACCATTGCGTTAAGTGTCATATTCTGTGCAGAGTACCCAGGTAAACTGTCAATAAATTCTGGGATCGCTAATTTTTGGAGCGTTTTAGACGCAGCATCCTGATTGATCGTGGCTTTTTCTTTTGTCACGATGGCATTGATTGGTGCCTGACTTTCAGAAGCAAATGGCTGATCACCAAATTTCAGGTGGGTCCAAGTAGCTAAATTTGTATAAATTACTGGAGAAACAGTATAGTACGTTTCTGGGAAAATCCCAACGATCGTTAATTCCTGATCATAACTGCCAATCTTCAATTTATCTCCAATCTTATAAGTATCTCCCACCAGATTTTGAGAAATAATGATTTCATTTTCTTTGGTAAACATCTGACCTTTTGTTATTTTGGGAAGTAAAAATGCATCATTTGTCGTTCCGAAAACAGCGACATTTTCTTTGTTTTTCCCTTTCACTGCCCCACTATATAAGCCAATCGGTGCTTTTTCTTTTGCATCGACGTGTTCAAGATCTCCTCTGGTCAATTGTGAAGCAGCAAATACTTGATTGGCATCTTCTGATAAGACGATTTCTTGGGCTCCCCAATCATCGATGGCTTTTTTGAATTCTTCGGCAAGTCCACTCGCCAGTCCTGACAGCATGAAAACGACGTACGCGATCAAAAACATAATGCCGATGATCAGACCATAGCGTAATTTCGCATACCGCATTTCTTTCATTGCTAAAAACATCTTTCTTCCTCCTCTAACCAATTTCTTCCAAGTGACAAATTGTCACTACAGATGAAAGTATATCCCTTGAGTGACATTTTGTCACTTGATATATTCTGAAAAAAAGGTAAATTTTTTATTTTTTCTCTTTTTTTGAAACCTCTCTTCCACATTTTCTGATTTCCTTCTCTTAGTCAAATAGAGTAAGATCAGAACGAATAGAAGATATTTTATCGAATGCTTATAGAAATAACGGGCTTTAAGTTTTTTTTATGGTATCCATGATAAACTTGAGAAGACCAACTATAATGAGGTGAACGAATGATAAAATTATTAATAGTGGAAGATGATCGTGTATTATCTGACAACATCAAAGAAATTCTTTCAGGCATTGGCGATATCACACAAGTATATGATGGCAGTGAGGGACTTTATGAATTAGAAAGTGGCGTCTATGATCTAGCTATTCTTGATTTGATGATGCCTGAAATGGATGGTTATGAAGTATTAGCACTTGCCAGAAAGGCAAAAATACAGACCCCAGTTTTGATTTTGACTGCTAAAGATGGCTTAGACGATAAAATCCAAGGCTTTGAACGCGGCGCAGACGATTATTTGACTAAACCTTTTTACCGTGAAGAGTTACTCATGCGGACCAAAGCTCTACTAAAACGGTCGTTAGGACTCTTCGACGAAAATACGTTTGAATACAAAGGAATGATTTGTGATCTACACAAGAATACTGTCACTTTTGCTGAAACGGTTTTGCCAATCCAAGGAAAAGAATTTGAACTACTTGTTTATTTTTTACAAAACCAGCGGATCATTCTTACCAAAGAACAGATCTTTGACCGAATCTGGGGATTTGATTCGGATACGACGATCACTGTCGTCGAGGTTTACATGAGTAATTTACGTAAACATCTGCGTCAGACAGGACTCGACAAAGAAATCAGAACATTACGGAATGTCGGTTATATCATGCAAGGAGAGTGATTTGATGAACGGGAGTATCTCTCGAAAACAGCGTAGGCGCTTTTTTTTAGCCAACGTCACAGCTTTTGCCCTGATTTTCTTTTTATTAGGTTTGATCACGCTCCAAGTCTTGAACCAATCCGCCTATAGAGAAACGGATCTTTCACTGGAAAAAATAGAGCCCGACTCTCGAATGGTCCAGCTTGAAATTGCCCGTTATCAACAAGGCAATCCTTTTTTGAATGTCTCCCCTCCTGGACAGGAAAATTCATCGCAGCAATTAGGACCTATAGGGGATCGTTTCAACACACAGATCGTTCTCTGGTCTGCTTCGGGTGACATCCTAAATAAAGATGCTATAGGGGGCCGATTCAACCAGCTGGAAGAATTGAAGCTCGACACGAAAAATCTCGGTACGATCCAGTCCATCGAACTAAAATCAGAAGGTTCGGAAGCACCGTTATCTTTTCGTTCAGTGACCCAAAAAGCGAGTTCAGATCAGGGAGAAGTAGCCTATATCCAAGTGCTCTCCAATACGAATCAGATCAAGAATTCACTCGCTAATTTTCGAACGATCATGATTGCTTGTATGGTGTTTTTTTGGCTGATATCGATCGCTATCAGTTATTACTTATCAAATTTAAGCATGCGCCCTATCTTGGCATCATGGCGTCGTCAAAAAGAATTCGTAGAAAATGCTTCCCACGAATTAAGAACACCTTTGACGATCATTCAAAATAGTTTAGAACATCTTTTTACGAAGCCAGATCACACGATCCTAGATGAATCGGAAAGTATTGCGCAAGCTCTTGCTGAAACACGGCGACTTACAGGACTAACCTCTGATCTATTGACGATTGCACGAAATGACTCAGATGAACGAACGATTGACAAAACGATGATCCAGTCTACAACATTTTTAACCGAACTAGTCAAACCATTTGCAGAAATGGCAAAAATCGATGAAAAAAGTTTCACCTGTGAGTTAGGTAAAAATGCGAACGTGCAAGTGGATGCTAAAAAGATCCATCAGGTACTAGTGATCCTTTTGGACAATGCGCTAAAATATACGCAAGCTGGCGATCAGATTATCCTTACTTCCAGTACGACACACAAAGACTGGACGATCCATGTAATTAATACTGGTCCTTCTATAAGCAATCAAGAGAAACAACGGATCTTTGAACGTTTCTACCGAGAAGATCACTCGCGGTCTAAAGGAACTGGTGGATACGGACTGGGCCTTGCTATTGCTAAACAGATCGTTGAACAACACCAAGGTGAACTGACAGTTGCAGATCATCAGCCACGTGGAGTCGATTTTAAAGTTCAGATTCCCATCAAATAACCCAATTTCTATTCGTACAGAGCCAACGAGGTCAAGACAAAAGTGTTTCTTACTTTTGTCTTGACCTCGTTTTTTTGAAATTTTAGAAAAAACTGACTTTTTATTTGTTTTTTGGCGGAATTGAGATTTAAACTAGTAAGCTTACAAATGGCTTAAGTTTTTTATAACTGGGGAAAAAAGTAAAAATAAGGTACAATATTACTAAAGAAACGGAGGTGTTTTCATGGATCAGAAAACAAGAAAAAATATTCAAGAAAAGCTAAAAAAACGTACGATGCAGCTACCTCCTATCTTCCAGGAGTTTTTAAAGGAAAATCAAAAGACGTTGTCATTGAGCAGCCGTTATGAATACGCAAAAGACTTCCATTTATTTTCAGATCACTTAAGAGATACCTATGCAGAAGATGTTACCGATCAGCTGATCATTCATTTAGAAAAAAGGGACTATTTGAATTTCTTACAGAAAGTCTATCGCCATACTCGTTCTTTCCAGACAACCGCTGAACAAGAAACGAATCAGCAATTCAAAAACGGTTATTATGGATTATCCAGAAAACAATATTCTTTGAATCATTTTCTTCGTTATCTTTATCAAACAGATCGATTAAAAAAAGAGATCTCACTTTTGGGTGAAACCTTGCCTGAAACGACACCGGCCGCACCACGATATGTGGATGCTTCATTACTTGAGAATTTTGATACGCTATTTATTCCTAAAAAGGGGGTTAAAACAACAAGAGAAGCGAGTTTTGAAGAAAAAAATCGTCCAAGGAATCTAGCGATTTTAGCTGTTCTCTTTTATTGCGGACTAAAAATCCACGAAATTGTCGAATTAAAAAGAAAAAACATCGAATTAAATAAGCAAATGATCTACATCGATCGAAAGGTAAATCGGCTAGACAAAGCAGTTATTCCAAATGAAGCCCTACCTTACCTCACCCATTATCTTGAACTTATTGAAAAAGATACAACAGCCGAATCATTTGTCTTTCGTTCCTCTCATGATCAGCAGATCTCTCCACGAACGATACGACAAATCTTAAGTAAAGTTACAATAGCGAACAACCTATCGCCTGAGTTATGCAGAAAAACCTTTGGCTATTACGTTGATCTTTATTTGGATGATTTAGATACTGTCAATTATTTATATGGAAATCGTTACCTTAATCCTCATTCCTTTGAGAAAATCAGTAAAAAAATGCGGGAGTTTTCGTATAGAGAATTTGCGAAAGAAACACGGAGGAACAATCATTCCCTAATGATATAGAGACATGTTCGATCAAAAATTCGTCACTTCCATGAGTAGTTGACGAACTTTTGATCGTTATCCTTTCTGAACACTCATCCCGATATCAGTGATTTTTTCTAATGCTTCAACGGTCAAATATGCGCCAGTTTTACAATTTCATCATCAATGACCACAATCAGTAAACTTTTCAGATTTTTGATAAAGTCCATATAATTGTGTAAAAGATAAAAGGCCATGTAACAGCCCTTTTACGGTACAATGTTTTTAACCACAA
>NZ_QPTY01000053.1:0-10636 GCF_005236045.1 Enterococcus sp. VV15 | reverse complement strand
TTGTGGTTAAAAACATTGTACCGTAAAAGGGCTGTTACATGGCCTTTTATCTTTTACACAATTATATGGACTTTATCTCAGGTCGCCATCTCAAAAAATTTTTTTCTTATTTCTTAACATAAATAGAAGCTGCTGTTTCTTCTAATAATGTACCTAATTCTTTACTCTTTCGTTTTCCTTCTTCTAACAGCCAAATACTCGCTCCTTTTTCGCCTTCTGTAACAAAAGGTGCTACTCCCTTCGCCCATGTTGCACGCCCGCATAAGACACCGTTGAATGTTGAACCTGATTGTTTTGCAAAACGCAATGTCTCTTTAAATAGTGTAGCACTGACTCCCGCACTAAAAAAAATAAACGGTAGTTCTGTCACTTTCGATTGTTCATAGAAATACGTGTATGCTTCTGCTTGACTATAACAAGCCACTTGCCCATAGCCTTCCACAAATTTCATGTTCACTGGAACTTCGACTTTCAATACATCCACTTGATAACGTTCTTTTGAAAATTCTCGCATGCCTTCAATAACTTTATGTGGTTTTACTTTTGCATAATCAAAAGAAGATGTATCAACAATAGTTGTATCATAAGAAAGAATCTCTAAAAAGAAAGGTATGCCTTCTGCTTCGCATTCTGAACCTATCCGTTCTATAAATATTTGTTTTTGCACATTAATCTCAATTGTTTCATCAACGTCATAGTACAATAAAAATTTACAAGCATCCGCACCAGCTTCTTTTAATCTTTTCACTGACCAACTATTCAATAAATCTGGTAATCTTCCCGGTATTTTTGTATCATAGCCGGTTTTTTCATAAGCTAGTAGCAAGCCACATTCTTTCTCTCGAAGCTCTGCTGCAGGTAGTCCATATTCTGGATCGAGTAAGATAGCGGAAGCATGCGGAGTCAGGCACTGAGAAACCAGCTGTTTAAATTTGATTATGTCTTCTGATGTCACTTCTTTATATTGGTCGATCATTTTCTTCAAAGCACCACGCTGGTCGATTGCTAACGCGTTAATAATACCAGTTTTATCCGTCAATCGCTTTAAACGTTCCTGTTTTTCTATACTCATTTTTTTCATATATTTCCACCTATTTCTTTAATTAATATTGTGGCTATTTCTGTTTTTGACTTTGCTACTCTCAACTGTTCTGTAATCTCTTTTCGCATCAATGATCGTGCAATGAGAGACAATAATTTCAAATGAGTTGTTCCTGCTTCTGAATTTGGAATAAATAAGGCAAAAATAAAATCAACTGACTGTTTATCTAAACTGTTCCATTCGATTCCTTTGTCCAGTGTGATGATGATCAAACTAGGTTCGTTGATTGCTTGAGACTTCGCATGAGGAATAGCAAAACCTGACATTATACCTGTAGTACCTTCTTTTTCTCTTTCTAGAAGTTTTTGATATACTTCTTTTTTGTCATGAGCAATTCCTAAGCAGAATGTTTGCTTTGCTAAAAACATAAATACTTCTTCTTGACTATCCAAAGGCTGTTGTAAAAAAATGTTCTCTTTATGAATGATTGTCATGATAAGTTTCCTGCATTCCCTTCTTCGATAACTGTATGATTTGATACTTCGTTATCCATCTTCTTTTCTTTATCAGTTACTCTTTTCTTTTGGATCAACCCTAGTATCACTCCACCAACGACTGAACCAATAACAATCGCTGTAACCCATTGGATTTTCCCCGTCACTACAGGTAATACTAAAAAACCGCCATGTGGGGCTGGTACTTGGACACCAAACAAATAAGTCAAGACAGCAGCAATTGATGAACCTAACATCATCGTGGGTAACACTCGAATTGGGTCTTTCGCAGCAAACGGAATAGCTCCTTCCGTAATATGAGTTGATCCTAAAATAAAATTAACCAAACCTGCATTACGATCATTGGTATCAAAATAATTGCCAAACAATAAAGTCGCAAAACCAGTAATCAACGGTGGTGCAATGCAAGCTGCTGACACACCAGCTATAAAAGTTGTGTTTCCTTGTGCCAAAAGAGCTGTTCCTGTTACATACGCCGCCTTGTTAACCGGTCCTCCCATATCAAAGGCGCACATACAGCCAACAATCACGCCAAGAACAAGTGGATTCGAATGTTCAAATCCAGCTAAAAAACTCATCATTCCTTCATTTATAGCCTTCATTGGTCCCGCTAGCAAAGACATCACGATGCCAATAAATGCTACACCAATAACTGGATATAAAAAGATTGCCTTCAAGCCATCTAGTTGTTTTGGTAGAACTGTCAGTAGCTTTTGCAAAAACAAGACAAAATAACCTGCTAAGAATCCAGCTAAAATTCCTCCTAAAAATCCAGTACCACCATTCATAGCTACGATTCCGTCAACAAACCCAACTACTAATCCTGGCCGTTTCGCGATTCCTTCTGCAACATAAGCTGCTAAAACTGGAACCATCATTCCCATTTCTGCATCGCCAACTGCTTTTACCATCGCCGCTGTAGCATTGTACTGTGTATGATCTGGATCAAAAGAATAGATTCCCCAAACGGCAAATGAAATAGCAATCAATACTCCGCCAGCGACTACAAAAGGCAACATATGAGAGACACCATTCATTAAATTTTTATAGATACTACGACCAAAATTAGCACCACTCATCACTTCTGGTTCTAAAATATCAACAGCTTCATTATCTGCGAAGACAGCACCTTTACCTGTTAATGCCTCGTCAATCAACCGTTGTGCATCCTTGATACCCGTACTGACAGATACATCAATGACTCGTTTTCCCGCAAATCTTTCTGAATGGACATCTTTGTCTGCAGCAATAATGACAGCATCTGCCTGTTTGATTTCTTCAGCCGTTAATTCATTCTCGATTCCAATTTGTCCATGAGTCTCCACTTTGATCGTAATACCTTTTTTTCTAGCTGCTTGCTCTAATGCCTCTTGCGCCATGTAAGTATGCGCAATTCCTGTCGGACAACCGGTTGCTGCAATTAGTTGATATTTTTCCATGTTTCCAACCTCTCTTCCTTGATTTTGATTTGTTTACTTAATTCTTCCACATCCAAAAAATCAGTCAGTCCTCTACGAAAAGCGGTAGAGCTGCCCGCTGCTATGCTTTTACGTAACGTTTCATCAAGCGGTCGTCGATTCATGTATCCTGCTAAAAAAGTGCCCAACATGGTATCACCTGCACATGCTGTATTGACGACTTTTCCTTTTGGCGAATTCCCCCGAATCACCCTGTCTTTCGTAAAGAGAATTGCTCCTTTCTCACCAAGGGATAACAAAATATTTTCTGCACCTGACTCTACTAGTCGTTGTCCATAAGTAAAATAATCTTCATCTGTAATCATTTTTCGTCCGAACCAAGAAGAAAGTTCTTCCTCATTTGGTTTCAGCAAAAACGGTCGATAGGGTAAACAATCCATGACTTCTTGATCACTACTGTCAATAATCAAATGAATCCCCTTTTCCTGACAAATCCGACTGATTTCTATTAAAACCTTTGGAGACAGCCCTCTTGGTAAACTCCCAGAAACACAAAGATAATCCTCTGCTTGTAATGCTCTTATTTGATTTAAAAAATTATGGACAGCTGTCTGCGGTATTTCAGGTCCTTGATTCACTAATTTGTATTCTTCTCCCGTTTGATTGACTTGTGTAAATACATTGATACGAGTCATACCAGGCACTTCAATAAAATCTGTTTGGATTTGTTTCTTCTGTAAATAGTCTTCTATATACTTTCCTGTGAAACCAGCAGAAAAACCTAATGCCGTACTTAGGAAATCTAGCATCTTTAATACTAGTGACACATTCACCCCTTTTCCGTTTGCCTGAATGTCATCCTCTTTTGTGCGGTTTACCATAAAAGGATGCATCTCATCTGTTTCAATAAATAGATCAATTGCCAGATTCATCGTGCATGTGTAGATAGACATAACCAATAACCTCCTTGACTCTATTATGAAATACGCGAAAGAGAAAATGTTTTCTTAATCGTCCCAGCCGAAAGAAAACCTTTACATTTATAAACTCGTCGTGCTATTTTTTAACTAACTTTTGGTGAAAGAAGGAAAGAATATGGATCACAAATTAAGCGAAACAGAACAGTACCTCTGGAACTTTATCGAACACCACATCCTAGAGATCCCTAACTACTCCATCGTGAAACTAAGTGAACAAGCAAATGTCTCAACAGCCACCATTGTGCGGACAATGAAAAAGAAAGGTTATGAAGGGTTTACTTCGTTTAAGCATCATCTAAAAGAAAGAGAAAACAAGAACATCAATTTTTCATTTTTAGATAAAGTAGATAAAGGTATCCGCCGAGCCATTCTAAAAAATGAACAAGAAGTGATACGTACGATCAATATGTTGGAAATCGGAAACATTGAGGATGCGATACAAAGAATCAAATTTGCTGACCGGGTTTTTGTCTTTGCACGAGGATTTTCAGAAATGATTAGCCAAGAAATGCTGGTAAAACTTCAACTAACAGGAAAAAATTGTCAAATGCATACTGATCCTGAAATCATCAAAAGCATCAGTCGGAAACTAACTAAGAAAGACAGCGTCATTTTTGTTTCTTTGAACGGTGAGACAAAAGAACTTGTCACCGCCGCAAAGAATTGCTACGATGCAGAGATTGGTTCGATTCTAGTTACAGCCAATCATTCCTCTACACTCAAAGATTATTGCGAGATAAATCTCGTAGGTTTCAAATCAGAAGGTTCTTATTTCCCTGATTATGAAGTACGGTCACGCTTGCCTCTCCAGATCATCGCGAGAATTCTGCTTGACGCCTATGTATTGCGTATGGGGGAGAATTGAGGATAGTTGATTTACAATTGATAACAATTGCTAGAAAAACTGTAAAAAAATGCTTTACGTATCTCGCTACTATAATTTATTAGTTACATTTCCCATTTTAGATAAAAGCTATCGTGTACTTTAGCATGGCTAAAAATACTACAAAATAAATAAACAAAAAGAGGTAATAAAGAATAGTTCTATGATATTGCTACTCAAAACAAATTCAAACAATTAATCAAAGTGAAATAACAAAACATCTGAGACAGAATGAGATTCATTCTGATCCAGAATTATTTTGTACAACTCGTCAGTCCTTATTGACAAAAAGCCTAATTTTCTGACAGTTTTATGATTAACTGTATATCATTTCATTTTTAGCACTACAGGACTCTATGTTAACCGTAATAGCCTCTTGACTCTTTTACCATCGCTGTAATTTCTTGCTTAATTTTGCTATATTTATCTGGTTTCTTTATTTTTTTACCCATTAATAATAAGTCGACTTCGCTAATGGTAAAATCGAAAGTAATAAATTCAATTTGAATTCTTTTCTTGAGCTGAATGTTTGCTTTAATCTTAATTTCTTCTTGCTCAAATATGGTACTCGAATCAAGTTCTATAACTTTTTTAATATGCGTTCTCTGACCTTAAACGAATAACTTCTTCTTCAAGAGTCTCATTCTTAAGTCTTTTAGGCGTGTTTGGCTTAGAAATTATACTAGTGTTTCGCCTCTTTTTTGACTCTCAAGTGAAGAAAGACCACCTTCTTCATATTGTTCTATCCATTTATTTACAGTTGCATTCGAACCGATATTAAATTTTTTTGGCAGTTTCTTGGATAGAAAGGCCGTTTATTTCCATATTTCCTATGACATCGATTTTAAATTTTGTAGTGTAGCTCTTGCTCCCAACCATGATAGTTATAAAGCCTTGCCCAATGTCTAACTAATGTATCTTTTATTTGATATTTATATTCAAGATATTTGTAGCCGTCTTCGTTATTTAAATAATCTGAAACTACTTTTTTCTTAAAATAAATGTATTTTCCCTAAAAAAGTATTCCTTTTAATTAGATTTCTAATATAACTTTTGGAATCACATCAGAAGATTAGCAATATCTGCCTAAATTACGTTAAAACTTTAAACATAGTTTTTACCAAATTAGTGAAAAACTAAAACAAGACTGCTACGTTGTCCCTGTAAAATTGTGGATGTTTCACATAAAAAATTAACTAGCAATTCGTGTTTACTCTATATATTGACTAGACACAACTTTTATTTTTCGCTCTTTTATGCTGAAACCTAAAATTACAAAAAAGAAAGCAGAGATAACAAAGATACTCGTAATAGTTTGAATTATCCTTAAATTACTTAAATGAAAATTTAATAAAATATAGCAATAAACCATTACCGAATGTGCGTTAAAGCCACATTTTTTCATATAGAGATAAGCGACTTTGTATATTACCCCTAGAAGAAACATTCCTATTATTACACCTGGAATCCAAAAGTTCATGTACATAGTACCAATTGTTTCTGGAGGCCACGCTGATGGGAACAATTCTTTAAATGGCATTGATGGTTTGATATTACTAGGTCCTTCTGCAATTGTCCTTATATAGACCCCTTCGTCAATAGGCGGCTTGTTAGGCATAATAGAACTAGGTATTGGAGCATATAGTAAATCTTTAAAACTGCTTCCTAGCCATATGTTATTAACATCAAAATGATTAGTTATAAATAAGTAGGTATCAATATAACTTATCTCTTTTGTAGATTTTCCAATGTTATCCTTCACTTCGGTCGCTAAATATTTAGGATTATTTAGAAGTGTTTCTATTCCGTCAGGACTTCTTAAAATAGGAATCCCAACAATATAAATCACTAGAATAGGAATTAATAACCATATCTTTTTAGGTATTTTTTTAAACCTTTTTACTCCATAATGCCAAGAAATCAAACTAAATGTAATTAACTGAAGTGTTTGCTTTCTTCCTCCCAAAGATGTTAAGAGGAAACTTACAAATAAAATTAATAACAATAAAAATAAATATTTAATAAATGATCTCTTATATTTGAAAGTATATATATAGCAAACAACAGAAAGCGTTAATGAAGTTGTTGTTAATGACAAAAGATAGCCATTTCCAGCCGTCATTTGAGTTCTAATACTAAGATTTGATGTTAAAACACTAAATCCACCCACCCCTCTCAAAAAAGTTAAATATCCTAACATACCAATGAAAAAAGATAGCAAAGTACCTACAGCATATCTTTTTTTGTTTTCTGATTTAGGAAGTCTGGGTAAGTTTGATAATTTTTTTATCATAAGCACTTTCATACCAAAATATAAAGAAAATGCGCCAATCAACAAAATTATAATAAAATACATTATTGCTTTAGAAATATTTTCTATGCCAATTTCTCGCAATACTTGTGGATGAATGATATAGACATTGTTTGCAATAGAAAATAGATAAGGCACAGTCGTGATAATTAGAAAAAAAAATGAAATTGTTATCGGACTAAACAAATCTTTTCCTGTTTTTCTGCACTTTATTAACGGAATTATTAATATTAACAATAGTAAAAATGTTATAAAAAATAGCATAAAGTATAATAACCTCCTTAATAAAACTCTAATTTATCAATTTACTTATAAAAACTATTTTTTCCTTAATAAATCAAAAAATGGATTTGCCTTAAATAAAGTAGTAATCATTAAATAAATAGGCAAAGCAATAACAAACTGTATAACATTAGTCAAAATACTACTTGATAGATTTCTTGTTAAATAACGTGTTACTATACACATAAGCATACCGCCTAGCAAAAAGATTCCAATTTTACGATATTCGAATTTAAAATCTGTACTTTTTAGAAAAGATCTGGTTCTTACAAAAGTTACAAAACATTCTGCTAAAATATTCGAAAAAACTACACCAAAAAAACCAATAGTTGGTAACAATATTAAATTGGCTATGATATTGATGATGGCACCAACAATTACTGATTTGTTATATTCCTTGACGTGCCCTATCGGCATTAAATATTGTCTGGAAATTGACATACCTAACGGAATAATTACTATTAGAGTTGAAAAATAAGGAATAACATTATTGATGTATATAAATTTTTCTCCAAAAAACCACGGCACTAATTTGTCATAAACAGTTAGCATACCAAACATAATAGGTATTGAAAAATATAATTGTAAATGTATAGTTTTCTCCATTATTCGAACAATTCTAGTCACATTTTCTTTTGCAAAAAAGCCAGTCATATGAGGTAATAACACTAAGTCTAACGTAGTAATAATGGTTATAAAAACGGTATTCAATTGCAATGAGTTAGTAAAATATCCCACCGCCATGCTGCCCATAGTAAATCCTAAAAGCGTTTTATTCAAATTTGTATACAACATAATAGCTATTTGCGGTATAAAATATTCAAATGAACCCTTTAGGTGATTAAAGCCATTTCTTATACTTACTTTTACAAAATGAATATATTTAGGAATAAACAGCCAAACACTTATTTGCGAACATACTAAACCTAATGCTTGAATAAGTGTATATTTTAATGCATCTCCTTCATTTTTTATGAAGAAAACAATTAAAACAAACGTAACAATTTGTACCAATAAATTAGAAATACTAGTGTTTTTAAAATCTTCAATCCCCATAAAAAACCACGAAACATCAAAAAATACGGCTATAATCGTAAAGGATTGTATCAATAAATAAATTTTATTTTCTAAGAAGAAAGTTAAAGCAAAATAAAACATAAGAACAAAAATAGTTGTCATTGCTTTAAACATCAGTATTTCCCAAAATACTTTTGATAATTCTTCTTTATTTCTGTTAAGTGTTAAAGTAATTTCTCTATTCCCATAAATAGCAACGCCTAATCCTGCAACTAAAACAAAATATTGAGCAATTGAAAAAGTATAATTATAAATACCAATTCCACTTGGACCTAACGCATTCGATACTATTGGAATAGTAACTATAGGGATAATGATTTTAGTAATTTGAAACAAACTCTGATAAAAAAAATTTCTAGCTATATTTTTCATGGTTTAATCCCGTCTAAAAATATCTCTCGTATAAACTTTTTCTTTCACTTCAGCTAAAGTCGGCTCCATACGATTTGACACAATCACATCTGATATATTCTTGAATTCTTCAAAGTCTTTAACGACTTTAGAATGAAAGAAATCTTCCGCATCTAATGTTGGTTCATAAACAACTATTTCGATTCCTTTTGCTTTGATTCGTTTCATAACATCTTGAATTGATGAATAACGGAAATTATCTGAATTAGCTTTCATCGTTAAACGGTAGATTCCTACAGTTTTAGGTTTTTTTGCTAAAATTTGTTCTGCAATAAAATCTTTTCTTGTCGTATTTGCGTCTACAATTGCACTGATGATATTGCTTGGAATATTTTCATAGTTTGCTCTTAGCTGCTTTGTATCTTTAGGTAAACAATATCCTCCGTAACCAAATGAGGGATTATTGTAGTGAGAGCCAATTCGAGGATCTAATCCTACACCCTCAATGATTTGTTTTGTGTTCAATCCTCGAGATTCGGCATAAGTATCTAACTCATTAAAATATGCTACGCGTAAAGCAAGATAAGTGTTTGAAAACAATTTGATTGCTTCAGCTTCAGTAGGATGTGTCAAAAGAACTGGCACATCTTTATCTAAAGCGTTCCGTTCAAACATATCCGCTATTTCTTGCCCTCTATCAGAACACTCTCCTACAACAATTCGAGAAGGATGCAAGTTATCATACAATGCCTTTCCTTCTCTTAAAAACTCTGGGGAGAAAATAATATTCTCTGTTTTAAATTTAGCTTTTAATTCTAATGTATACCCCACAGGAATAGTTGATTTAATAATAAAGGTTGCATCTGGTCGAATGATCAGTGCTTTTTCAATAACATCTTCAACAGTGGAAGTATTAAAGTAATTTTTCTTTTCGTCGTAATCTGTCGGTGTAGCAATGATAAAGTAATCACCAAAAAGTGCAGCTTCCTCGAAGTCTTTAGTAAATTCCACATTTAAATTATCCCGTTCGAGAAACTCGTGAACTTCTTTATCCTCTAAAGGTGATTGTCTGTTTATTAGCATATCGATCTTTTCCTCAACGATATCATATGCTTTAACATTTTCGTGCTGGCTAAGTAATAAAGCGTTGGCTAAGCCAACGTAGCCGAGACCAAAAACTGAGATATTCATAATTAAGTACACACTCCCTAATTGCCTTTAGAACTCATCTTATCTACACATAATGTAAACCAGAAAAAGAAGCTTGAAATATTAACAATATTTTGCATTCCGCTTTCAAATAAATGGTAGACTAAGTAAGCACATATTGCAGCTGTTTTGTATTTATCAAGTTTTGTAGATACTCTTTTGTTAACAGAAAAATTTAAAAGAGTTAGACACCAACAAATTAAATCAATTAAACCATAATTTCCGAACACTTCCACATAAGCGTTAGTTATAACTTGATATTGTTTGTGTGATTGTAAATAATCACCAATGAGAAAAGCAAAGGATCTTTATATTTTAATATTTCCCGCCAGATACTTAAACAATAACTAGATAATTGATCAATATAAGAAATTACACCTGTATTTCTTTCTAATAAATAATTCGAAAATAAAACCAGTAGGATTATTAAAAATGTAAATATGAATATAAAATTACGCTGTTTTTTCTCAATATAAAAAATAGTTAAATAGGATAAAGTCCATATAATTGTGTAAAAGATAAAAGGCCATGTAACAGCCCTTTTACGGTACAATGTTTTTAACCACAA
>NZ_QPTY01000052.1:0-11013 GCF_005236045.1 Enterococcus sp. VV15 | reverse complement strand
TATCTATTAATTATGTCGTTGTGGCGGAAAGGGTAGACGCTAAGCATGCGTGCTAGGTCAATGCTTCGGCAACCATGCAAGGTTCGATTCCTTGCCAGCTACTTTGGGTTTACGGTAATCCCAAGCTACCAGTTAGCAAAACCGTAAATTCTTTATTTAAAGGACTACTCGTTTCGAGTGGTTCTTTTTATTATTTACTTAATCAGTTATCCTTTAAATATAGATATGTAAAGGAGATTAATGATTATGGGAGAAAAAGTAGATGCAGCAAAAAATTTTTTGTTTGAAAATGTTTTATCAGTAGTAACCGAACACGGAAAAGATTTTCTAAAAGAAAATGCGTTACCCTTATTAACAAACGAAATTGCTAGGCAAGGTGGTGATATATTGATTGATTATGGAGCTAGTTTAATACCTGGTATTGGTGGAGCTATAACGGAGTTCAGGACGAATAAAAAAATAAGAAATTTAGAAGTTATGGTTCAAATTATTAATAAAAGAAATGAAGAACTAAAGGAAAAATTCGAAAAACAAACTTTGGAAAATAAAGAAATTTTAGATGAAATATTCGAAATGGTAATGAGAAAAATCGAATCTACTAATCAGTCTGAAAAAATCGAATTTATGATAAATGGTTATTCAGAATTTTTAAACTTGGATAATCCCTCTTTTGATGTAGCTTACCTATATTATGATACGCTTGATAAGTTGACAGTTTTAGATATTTCAGTTCTAAAATTGTCATATAAAACTAATACACTTGAGGATATCGATGGATACAATAGCTATACAGATTTATTAGAGGCGTTTGATATTAATTACGATCAATATGTTGCTGTTAGGGAAAATTTACATCGCTTAGGGTTAATGCAAAATGAATATGATGATAAGCTTGCGAAAGATATAAAAAATCTGCAAATTGCAATCGATGAAATTAGAAATTCTACAGAGAGTATACTAAATTTTTTGTCTAGTAAAAGAACGCCGAAATTGAAGAGTCTATCTGGAAAAAGTAAGGTAAGCCTCAAAGCTAAAGATAAATTAAAAATATCAAAATTTGGAAGAGATTTTATACGCTTTTTTATTATTAATAATCAGTAAAAATAGATCACTCGCTGAGTGGTCTTTTTGTTTTGCATAAGGGAGGTAAAACTATGGCATTGCGTGCTGACAAACAAGGCGCTCACCGTGTTGCATTCGATAAGAATAGAAAGAGGCTGCTTAAGACTGAGAATGTTTGTGGGATTTGTGGAAAACCAATCAATAAGAATCTGAAAGCTCCCGATCCAATGAGTCCAGTTGTCGATCATATTATTCCAATCAACAAAGGAGGACATCCGTCAGCTATCGAGAACCTGCAACTAGCACATTGGACTTGTAACAGACAGAAGTCAGACAAACTATTCAATAATAAAAAAGAAGAACAAAAAGTAATTGGAAATAGAAACCTTCCCAAAAGCCTTGATTGGACTTTATACAGTGGTTAAAAGAAGTAGGTATAAAGATACTAAAAATAAATTTAAAAGCCGTGAGTGAAAGAATATGGGGGCATACCACCCCCTCCGGTGGTTGCTTCGTACTTCACGCAGTCACTGTACATTTTTTCTCGCGCGAACTTTGAAAGGAGTTGATTAAATGGAATTGCAAGGCATTGAATACTTGCGAAATAAGTTAAACACGCACAAAAGTCGTGTGGATATGCGTTATAAGCAATATGCGATGAAACATTATGATCCACCTATTGGAATAACAATTCCGCCAGCTATCAGATCAAAATATCGATCAGTTTTGGGGTGGTGTTCAAAAGGCGTGGATGCCCTCGCTGATCGTCTAGTTTTTCGTGAATTTGCTAATGATGATTTTGAAGTAAATGAAATTTTTCAAGCCAATAACCCAGATGTGTTTTTCGATAGCGCAGTGCTTTCAGCTTTGATTGCATCTTGCGCTTTTGTTTATGTCTCAAAAGGTGAGGATGATATGCCACGTTTACAAGTTATTGAGGCGAGCAATGCAACTGGTGTCATTGATCCGATTACTGGTTTGTTGACAGAGGGATATGCAGTGCTTGAAAGAGATAAGTACAATAGACCGACTATCGAGGCATATTTTGGTCCCGGATACACAGACTATTATTATGCTGATAGCAATATTGAAGATAATCGAATCGAACATAGTTTTCAGCATCCGTTACTGGTCCCGATTATTCATCGACCTGATCCAGTTCGTCCATTTGGACGTTCTCGTATTACTCGATCAGGCATGTATTATCAGCGCTATGCTAAACGAACACTTGAACGAGCTGATGTGACTGCTGAATTTTATTCGTTTCCACAAAAATATGTTGTGGGTACAGATCCTGATTCTGAACCGCTTGATAGTTGGAAAGCCACTGTTTCGGCGATGCTTGAATTTACAAAAGGTGAAGGCGGTGATAAGCCAACGCTTGGGCAATTCACGACATCAAGCATGACACCTTTCACCGAACAACTGAAAACAGCAGCTGCTGGCTTCGCTGGAGAAATGGGACTAACGATGGATGATTTAGGATTTGCTTCTGACAATCCGTCCAGTGTAGAGGCAATCAAAGCAAGTCATGAAAATTTGCGACTCGCAGGACGAAAAGCACAACGTTCACTTGGTTCTGGTTTATTGAATGTAGCGTATACAGCTGCATGTTTACGAGATGATTATCCATATTATCGTTATCAATTCAATCAAACTATACCTAAATGGGAACCGTTATTTGAAGCCGATGCAAGTGCTTTATCATTGATTGGTGACGGAGCTATTAAGTTAAATCAAGCAATACCTGGATACGTTAATAGCGAAGTCATGCGGGACCTGACAGGTATTAAAGGAGCTGAAACAAATGGATAACGATATTGTGCCAGCTTTACTAGAAGAAATCCAAAATGAATTTGATAAGCGAACTTATAACAGTAAAAAATTAAAAAAAGCTTTTCTCTTGCTGCAGAATAAAAAAGCTACCTATTTGGATGCGAACAATTTTGCAATAGAAATAGGCGAAATTTTATCTGACGTGTTAAGAACCAAAATTACTGCCGAAGTTCTTCCTGATGGAAAAATGTACTTCAATATCGCTGATAGAATTTTAAATCCAACAATGAAAAAAAATTACGATTTGATTTCTAATTTTATCGTAGACGTACAAACAGAATTGAATCGTACTGCAAACCTCAGATTAAAAGGACAGATTCCAGAATTTAATCAAGATCGTATTGATGGGATAGTCAATCGAATTTCAAGCGAAGAAGATTTTGAATCAATCAAATGGCTTTTAGGTGATCCTATTATAAATTTTAGTCAAAGTATTGTAGATGATGGAATCAAAGCCAATGCAGAGTTTCATGCAAAAGCAGGCTTACAACCCAAAATTACTCGTAGAGTTTCAGGATATGCTTGTGAGTGGTGTCAGAACTTGTCTGGGACTTATGATTATTATGAAGCTCCAGACGATATTTACAGACGTCATGAGCGTTGTAGGTGCACAGTAGATTACAAACCAGGGGACGGAAGGCAGCAAGATGTTTGGTCTAAACGATGGAAAGACCCTAAAAAACAAGAGAAAATTAGTGTACGAAAAATGTTGAATATAAGAAAAGAGGGATAAGCATTGGATTTTCAACAAGCAAAACGAAAAAAAGAACGTGGTCAAACTAATGAAGAATTCTTGAAATGGGTGTTCGAAGAAGTAAAAGATTTTGAACAAATCTCTATCACAGTTGAATATCCTTCTGGTTCGATAGAAACCTTTTTTAGTCAAGAAGAAAGTTTATCGTTGGTTGGAATGTTAGAAGTTGGAAAACAACAAATATTGACAGATATGCAATATTAGGCATAATTACTAGGCTTTTTATCATCCCAGCGACAGGGTTATCATGCATGATTGAGATTGAAGGGGGATATTTATGACTACTAAAGCACGACTTGGTAATCAGCATCCTACTCAATCGGTAATATTGCCATATGACAAATCTCTATATCAAGAAGCGGTTGATTATTATCAGCGGACGGGTCGTAAATGCTACGAATGGCAAGTAAACATGCTAAAGGCAATCATGGCTATTGATGATGATGGATTATGGGTTCACCAAAAATTTGGATTTTCTATACCTCGTCGGAATGGTAAAACGGAAATTGTTTACGATGTCGAAATATGGGCGTTGGAAAATGGACTAAACGTCTTGCACACGGCTCATCGAATCAGCACGTCTCATTCTTCATTTGAAAAACTAAAAAAATATCTTGAAGAATGCGGCTATGTTGAAGGCACAGATTTCAATTCGATTAAAGCTAAAGGACAGGAACGGCTAGAATTATATGAAACAGGTGGTGTGATCCAATTTCGTACCAGAACATCTAGCGGTGGTCTTGGTGAAGGTTTTGATTTTCTAGTTATTGATGAAGCTCAAGAATATACAACTGAACAAGAGTCTGCTTTGAAATATACTGTTACTGATAGCGATAATCCTTTAACAATCATGTGTGGAACACCACCAACGCCAGTTTCTAGTGGGACAGTATTCACTAACTATCGTGAGAATACGTTATTTGGGAAATCAAAGTATTCAGGCTGGGCGGAATGGTCGGTTGATGAAATCAAAGATATTCATGACGTGGAATCATGGTACAATTCCAATCCATCAATGGGTTACCATTTGAATGAACGAAAAATTGAAGCCGAACTAGGTGAAGATGAATTGGACCACAATGTTCAGCGTCTTGGATACTGGCCAAAATACAACCAGAAATCAGCAATATCAGAAACCGACTGGCAATCACTAAAAGTAAATGCTTTGCCTGTGTTGAAAGGTCCTTTATATGTTGGAATCAAATACGGAAATGATGGGGCAAATGTCGCGATGAGTATTGCTGTTCGAACTTTGTCCGGAAAAATATTTGTTGAAGCTATCGACTGTCAATCAGTCAGAAATGGAAATCAATGGATCATCAATTTTCTTAAAAAAGCCAATGTTGAAAAAGTGGTGATAGATGGAGCAGGTAGTCAAAATATCCTTGCTGAAGAAATGAAGGATTTCAAACTAAAAGAGCCCATTTTACCAAAAGTGTCAGAAATCATCACTGCCAATTCACTTTGGGAGCAAGGGATTTTTCAAAAAGGAATCTGCCACTGTGATCAACCATCGCTGACACAAGTCGTTACGAACAGTGAGAAAAGAAATATTGGTTCAAACGGTGGATTTGGTTATAAATCGCAATTTGAAGATATGGATATCAGTCTTATGGATAGTGCGCTTTTAGCACATTGGGTTTGCAGTATCAACAAGCCCAAGAAAAAACAACAAATCAGGTATTAAACGATTATCAATTTTGATAGTCGTTTTTTTAATACACAAAATTACCGAACTGCCGGGCAAGCAGGAGAAAGGATTTTTATCATGACATTTAAAATAATTGAAACACAAGAGGAACTGGACCGAATTATCCAGGAGCGATTGAATCGTGAGAAAGAGAAATTCGCAGATTACGATGCAATTAAGACACGCAATGCGGAATTAGAAAATGAAATCGGTACTTTGAAATCAACCATCGAAGAAACAAATGCTGCTACAAAGACTCATGAGCAAACAGTGGCTGATCTAAATAAAAAAATTGCTGAATATGAAACAGCAAGCTTGCGAACTAGAATCGCTTTGCAAAACGGATTGCCCATTGATTTAGCGGATCGCTTGGTTGGAGATGATGAAGAAAGTATCAAAGCTGATGCAGAACGTTTGGCTGGATTTGTCGGCAAAAAGCAACAAACACCGCCACCGTTGAAAAATCAAGAGCCACCTTTGGAAAAAGGAAAAGACGCATCATACAAAAACTTAATTGAAAATCTTAATTTAGAAGGAGAATAATATTATGGCAACTTTATCAAAAGGAAGTTTATTTGATCCAGAATTAGTATCAGACTTAATCAACAAAGTAAAAGGAAAGAGCTCGTTAGTTACGCTTTCTCAACAAAAACCAATCCCATTTAATGGTCAAAAAGAATTCACTTTTACGATGGATTCTGAAATTGATATCGTGGCAGAAAATGGACAAAAAAGCCATGGTGGTGTTTCGCTTGCACCAGTAACGATTGTTCCAATCAAAGTTGAATATGGCGCTCGTATTTCTGATGAATTTATTTATGCTTCAGAAGAAGAACAAATTGATATTGTCAAAGCATTCAATGATGGGTATGCTCGCAAACTTGCACGTGGGCTAGATTTAATGGCATTTCATGGAATTAACCCTCGTTCCGGTACGGCATCAGCTATTATTGGCGACAATCATTTTGACAGCAAAGTAACTCAAACGGTTGATTTTAATGCTGCGGATCCAGATGCAAATATTGAGGCTGCTGCTTCATTAATTCAAGGTGCAGAAGGTGTAATTTCTGGTATGGCGATGGACCCACAATTTTCTTCTGCTTTAGCGGCTTATAAAGTAAATGGCGTTAAACAATTCCCAGAACTTGCGTGGGGTGCTAATCCGGGAGCAGTTCGGGGAATTCCTACTGATATTAATCGAACTGTATCAAATGGAAAAAATGATTTAGTGATAATTGGTGATTTTTCTTCCATGTTCCAATGGGGATATGCGAAAGAAATTCCGTTAGAAGTTATCAAATATGGTGATCCTGACGGTAGCGGAAAAGACTTGAAAAATTACAACCAAGTTTACTTACGTTCTGAAACTTATTTAGGTTGGGGTATTATGGATGGCAATAGCTTTGCTCGTGTTATTAAACCAGCCGAAAGCGGAGGCGGAGAATAATGGAATATAAGAATACGAAAACAGGGGTTACATTCAGTAGCCCTTGTGTTATTTCTGGTGGCGACTGGGTTCTTGTTGAAGATAACAAAAAGACAGAACAGTCTAAAAGAGAAATGGAAAAACAAGAAAAGCAAGATCAACCAGAAGACAAAGCCGGAGAAGTTGCTGAAAAGCAAGTCGAAGAAGACAAAACTGGCGATCCAGCTTTTGACTCAATCACTGTTCCTCAAATCAAACAAGAACTAGATGCTTTTGGTATCAAGTACAGTGCCACTGCTAAGAAACAAGAGTTGTATGACTTAATGATGTCGCAAGGGAAGTGATCAGATGCAACCTTTTGCAACAATTGATGATTTGGAAAATCTATGGCGTGTATTAAAGCCTGATGAAATCGAACGTGCCAAGCGGCTACTTGTCATTGTTTCTGATTCGCTACGTGAAGAAGCCGGGCGAGTGGGTAAAGACTTAGACAAGATGATCAATGAAAAGCCACCTTATTTCATCAATGTAGTGAAGTCAGTGACGGTTGATATTGTTGCGCGAACACTTATGACGTCAACTGATCAGGAACCGATGACCCAAACAACACAAAGTGCATTGGGATATTCCTGGTCTGGGTCGTATCTCGTTCCTGGTGGAGGATTGTTCATCAAGAACACGGAACTAAGCCGTTTAGGTTTGCGACGCCAGCGATATGGGGTGATTGATTTTTATGTCCAAGATTAAAGGGATGACTATTATTCTTGTCGATAAAATTGAAACAGGAACAGATCCATTTGGTAATCCTATTTATGAAGAGCAAGAAATCGAAATTGAAAATGTCCTAGTCAGTCCTACTTCGTCCGATGACATTGTGAATCAATTGACGCTGACCGGCAAAAAAGCCGTATATACGTTGGCCATTCCTAAAAGTGATACACACGATTGGGAAGATAAGGAAGTCAAATTCTTTGGCCAACGATGGCGTGTATTTGGAATACCGCTTGAAGGGATTGAAGAACTCATTCCACTTGATTGGAACAAGAAAGTGATGGTGGAGCGTTATGGCTAAAAATAAATTCAAGCTCAATTATTCCGGAGTCGGTCAATTATTGAAGTCGGCTGAAATGCAAGGTGTATTGACTGAAAAGGCAACAGCCATTAAGAATCGCGCGGGGGAAGGATACGCACAAGATGTATATGTCGGGAAAACTCGTGCAAATGCGATGGTCTATGCTGATTCTTACAAAGCAAAAAGAGACAACATGAAAAATAATACGTTACTGAAGGCGGTGCGTTAAATGATTGAGATCGTTATTAAGCAATATCTAGATAGTCATTTATCTGTACCGTCTTTTTTAGAACAAACAGGGAAAATGCCAGATAGTTATGTTTTATTCGAGAAAACAGGAAGCTCAAAACGTAATTATCTTCCTTCGTCTACATTGGCTTTTCAAAGTTATGCGGAATCGATGTATAATGCCGCAAAATTAAATGAAGAACTGAAAGAAGTAGTTGAAAACATGATTGAACTTGATGAAATCAGCAATGTTCAATTAAACAGCGACTACCCTTTTACAGATACGACAACGAAAAAATATCGATATCAAGCAGTCTTTGATATCAATCATTATTAGGAGGGAAACAGATGTCAAAAACAGAAAATGTATCTACGGCAAAACCCAAAATTGGTGGCGCAATTTATTCTGCGCCATTGGGAACTACTTTACCTACTAATGCTATTGCAGAATTAAATGAAGCATTCAAAAGTTTGGGATATATCTCAGAAGATGGGTTAAAGAATAACAATACACCTGAAACAGACGCAATCAAAGCGTGGGGTGGTGATACAGTTGATGTTGTGCAAAATGAAAAAGCAGATACTTTTAGTTATACATTGATTGAAGCGTTGAATGTCGATGTATTAAAGGAAGTATATGGGGTAAATAATGTTTCAGGTAGTCTAGAAACAATGATTACTATTAAGGCAAATTCTACACCATTGGAAGCGCATAGTTTAGTTGTAGATATGGTTTTAAAAGCGGGTATATTAAAACGTATTGTTATCCCAAATGCTACGATTTCAGAGATTGGAGAAATTAACTATGCAGATGAAGATGCCATTGGATACGAAACTACTTTAACGGCTATGCCAGATAAAAATGGTGATACTCATACCGAATATATCCAAAAACCTACCAATCCAAATAAGATATCAAATGAAGGAGTTGTAAAATAATGAAGGGGAAAACTAAATCAGGATTTGAGTATAAAATTTCGAAAGAACGTTTAGATAACTATGAATTATTAGAAGCTATCGTTGAGCTAGAAACCAATCCATTAACTCTTTCTAAAGTAGTTATTATGCTTTTAGGTAAAGAACAAACTGAAAAATTAAAAGATCATTTACGGACAAAGGACGGTATTGTTCCGGCAGAAAAAATGTCAGAAGAAATTACTGAAATTTTCCAAAGTCATTCAAATACAAAAAACTCTTAGTCCTTGCTAGGATGATATATATAGATGAAGAAGCATTAATTTGCGATCTAGCTGAGACATATCAAATCTATGACTACAAACAGTTACCACTTTCAAAGGTAGCTGTTTTTTCTTGTGGTTTAAGAGAAGATTCCAGAATCAAAATGAAAATGAGTAATCAAACTGTATCGTTTGAAACACTTTTATTAGCAGGTATCTCAGATAAATTAAGTGTCCTTCTTTGGACTAAAACGAAAGATGCAGAGAAAGGTAAAAATTTACCAAAAATGATTATGGATGGGCTTCTTCCTTACAAGAAGGAGATGAGTACAGCGGATACATCTATATTTGATTCTAGTGAGGATTTTGAGCGAAGAAGAAATGAACTAATTAAGCAATTTGATGGAGGTGGGATGTAGTGGCAACAGAAATAGGTCAAGCTTATGTACAGATCATTCCATCAGCAAAAGGTATTAGTGGAGCAATAAAAAGCCAACTTGATCCAGAAGCTTCATCAGCAGGTATCAGTGCTGGTAATAGTTTAGGAAGCAAGCTTGTTGGTGTTGTGAAAGGTATTATTGCTGCTGCTGCCATTGGTAAATCAATAGGTGCAGCCTTGACAGAAGGAGCAAATCTTCAGCAATCGCTTGGAGGGATTGAAACACTGTTCAAAAGTAGTGCTGATAAAGTAAAAAAATATGCAGATGAAGCATATAGAACTTCTGGTTTGTCTGCAAATGACTATATGGAAAATGTTACTAGCTTTAGTGCTAGTTTATTACAATCTGTTGGTGGAGATACGGAGAAAGCAGCAGATATTGCTAATATGGCTATGATTGATATGTCTGATAATGCCAATAAAATGGGAACAAATATGACAGACATTCAAAATGCTTATCAAGGATTTGCTAAACAAAATTACACCATGTTAGATAACCTCAAGCTAGGATACGGTGGGACTAAAGAAGAAATGCAACGTCTTTTATCTGATGCAGAAAAACTGACAGGTGTTAAGTATGATATCAGTAATTTAAGCGATGTATATAATGCCATTCATGCTATTCAAGAAAATCTAGATATTACTGGCACAACCGCAAAAGAAGCTGCTGAAACGTTTAGTGGTTCATTTGCTGCGATGAAGTCGTCGCTTTCTAATGTCTTAGGGAAAATGGCATTAGGGCAAGATATCAAACCTTCACTAAATCAGTTGGCAGAAACTACTTCAACATTTCTTTTTGGAAACTTTATTCCGATGGTCGGCAATATTTTAAAGGCTCTTCCTGGAGCGATTGTCACATTTATTAAAGCGGCCATTCCATATATGAAAGAAGGAATAAGAAATTTATTAGGATCAGTTTTAGAGCCATTTCAGGATATTGGGGAAAAGATTACGGGTTCATTTAAAGGATTCGATGAATTAGGGGATACTTTTTCAAATCTAAGTTCAAAAATTGATTTGCCAGCAACCGGTTTGAAAATTCTTCAAATATCTTTTAGTGCGTTGCTAGGTCCAGCAGGGCTAGTACTAAAAGTAGTTGGTATGATTGCTGATGCATTTCAAAACAAAGGGATAAAAGGCGGAATGAGTCAGATTTCTCAATCATTTGAAGAATTGGCTTCTGGTATTGCTCAAAATGCTCCCAAACTAGGTTATGTATTCGGTACAGCTTTAAAGGGCATTCTAACAGCCATAGGTGCAACTTTGCCAAGTATTATTTCTGGTGGATTGGCGGTAATTGGTGGATTTATCACAGGAATTGTGCAAGG
>NZ_QPTY01000051.1:0-12084 GCF_005236045.1 Enterococcus sp. VV15 | reverse complement strand
TTGTGGTTAAAAACATTGTACCGTAAAAGGGCTGTTACATGGCCTTTTATCTTTTACACAATTATATGGACTTTATCTAGAATTGGAATAACACTTAGAAACAAAAAAGAATTAACACTGAGTTAATTCTTTTAAAAGATTATTTTTTAAATCTGTAATATGTTGCCTAAAGTAATTAGGCTTACTATTTTCAAAAGCCAATATCCTAAAGAGTTTTCTTTCAAGTTCTGATAATAATTTTTTATTCTTTATAACATACTGAGTAATCCCATTATATTGGACATATTCTCTTTCTATATAGTTCTCTGTGATCGGAATTACATCACTTATAAAGAAGATTGATTTCGTAGTTGTATTCCCAACATGGTAAAAACAAGAAGCAATATCACGCTTAGGACGATTCATATAACTAATAATTCTCTGTTGTGCTTCATTATTTCTGTGTTTCCAATTGCCAACAGGTATGGCCCAATACAAAGAATCATGTTCGGTAGATTTTATCAAACAAACAATAGGTCGTTGTTTGTTGTCGTTCCAGACACCACCAACTTCTCTAATTTTTTGATAGATACTATCTTTTCCAAAGTACATTCCTCGTTCTTTCATCTTACCTCCTAAATAAAAAAAGTCTCTTTGAAAAAATCCAAAGAGACTAACTGTAATGTTTCTGTGGCGTACATTACTAAACGCAATTATAACTACAATGTTTCTTGGCATACATTGTGAAATGCTATTGTCTCAATAATGTTTCTGTGGCGTACATTACTAAACGCTTATCTATATGTTTATATTATAGTGTAACGTGAAAAAAAGCAAGAATAAAATTCCGCTCACTTCCGTTAATTTCCAATAAAAAACCACCTAATTGATATTTTTACTTGGAAGTAGATAGAAATGAATGAAGATAGATCATAATTTAAGGAGGAATTTAAAATGACTACAATAAAAAAATATACAAAAAAAGATGGATCAACAGCCTATATGTTTCAGGCATATCTAGGTATTGATCCATTAACTGGGAAAAAGAAACGCACTACTAGACGAGGATTTAAAACACAAAAAGAAGCCAAGCTTGCACTAGCTCAGCTCCAAATAGAAATAGAGTCTAATAGTTTTTCTAAAAAAAATTATAGCACATTTAAAGAAGTCTATGAATTATGGTTTGCTAATTATAAACATACCGTGAAAGAGTCGAGTGTTCAAAGAGTTCAATATCTATTCAATAATCAGATATTGCCTAAATTCAGTCACATGAGAATTAATAAAATAAATACAGCAATCTGTCAAAAAATAGTAAATGAGTGGAATGAAGAAAATGCCCCTACTCGTCTCAGAAGTTACACAAAAAAGGTTTTTACTTATGCAATGTCACTCAATCTCATTTCTTCAAATCCAATGGATAATATTTTAGTTCCTAGAAAAATGAGCCATCAAAAAACAGAAAAAAAGAACTTTTTAGATCGTTACCAATTAAAAGATTTTTTAGGATTAGTAAAACAGCAAGAGACTTTCAGTATTTACACAATGTTTCATGTCCTCGCTTACACAGGACTCCGAAAAGGAGAACTTATCTCGCTAACATGGGATGATATTGATTTTACTAACCAAACTTTATCTATTAATAAAACAGGATATTATTTGAATGGAAATCCTTATATCACGTCTACTAAAACAAATAAGTCCACAAGGATAATTTCTGTAGACAAGTCCACAATTTCTTTATTAAAACAATGGAAATTAGAACAAAAGAAGCTCTTGCTTTCTCGTGGAATACCAATCAAACCAGACAAAAAACAATTGATATTTTCTAGTAATAGCAACAACCTCATTCATAATTCATTTCTGAATGAAATATTAAGAAAATATCCTCAATATAATATCACTCCACATGGATTTAGACATACTCACGCTTCTCTATTATTCGAAGCTGGAGCAAGTATCAAACAAGTTCAAGAAAGATTGGGTCATACCAATATAAATACAACACTAGAAATCTATACCCATGTTACTAAAGAAGCGGAAAAAGAAAGTGCAGAGAAATTCTTAAGGTATATGGATTTATAAAATGGTAGTCAAAGGGGTAGTCAAAATATTAAAAAAAGCGCCTAAAAGGCGCTAAATCAACAAATAAAAAATAATATGACAGACCGAAAGCATCCGTTGGGTCCGTTTGTTGCCAATAGATTTCCAACAATTCTTCATACGTGATCTTTTTCGGATCATAGATGATCTCTACTGCTTCTGTATGCCCTGTTGTCTTAGCCTTTACTTGTTCGTAGCTTGGATTTTGGACATGTCCTCCTGTATAGCCTGACATGATCGTGTGGATTCCTGGTAATGTATCAAAGGGTTGGATCATACACCAAAAACATCCGCCAGCGAAAATAGCTCGTTCCATTTCAATTCCCCCTAAAAATCATTATTGTTTGCTACTCTATGTTGTACTTTTACTATCAGTTGTTTTTTCATTCGTTGATTCTTTCGTTGATTTTTGTTTCGTATCTTTAGGAAGGTATAAGCTAAAACGAATGTCATCATTGACCAGATCGATTTTGTTCGCTTTGATATACATGCCATTTTGCATACGGAACTGATCTAAACGAAGCATGATCGTTAGTTCATCCGTGTTGATTTCGATCCAATCAGGTAATTTGTAATTACGTTTGATCATATTCATAACATCTTTGATCGGCAAGCTGAGTGTCCCGATTGAAAGGCTTCGAGCTTTTAACTGGACGTTCCCATTTTCCATCACATAAGGATCAAAATAAAGATAAAAATTGATTGGAAAACCAAGTACTTCAAACGTACCGTTCAACATTGCTTCATTTTCTAAATAAAATTTATACTGAATATCTTGATCTTTTTGATAGTCAGATAAAAAGAAGCTGATCATCTGATTGACTTTTTCTTTATTCGTATTGATCGTTAAGACTGGATCGCCTTGTCGTTCAGTGATTTCCGGTACTTTGGCAAACTCAGGCTCTCGATTAGCAAAAATCCGAGTACCTAAAAATATAGACGAACCGAGTACGATTCCTAAAAGGATCAAGAAAGCGAATTTCCAGTAATTCTTCTTTTTTGATTCCGTTGATACATCTTTTGAGCGTTTTTCCATCGCTACTTATCCTCCTTTGGCAGCCATTGTTCTTGCGTTTCTATCAATTTATCACGAACAGCATTTGCCATTAACTGATAGCCTAGATTATTGGGATGGAAATGATCCTCTTCATATAGCACATTATTCTTTGTGCCAGAAGAAGATTCACCTGTGCTAGATTGGGTCGTTCCTTCTTCAGCCACTCCAACTTCCTGATTCAATCCTTGGTAGAGCAGATCATTGATCGGGATGAAGTAGCAATCTTTAGAATCTTTAGTAACTTTTTCTGTACTAGCATTCCAGTTGTCCACAATTGTTTGCATATCCGTTATTTCTGGAAAATTCAAATAGAACGGATTATAAATACCAAGCACGTATATCGGTGCGTGTGCATTGAGAGATCTGATTTCTTCGATCAATTTTGTTACGTTCTCTTGGTATTTTTTCATTGGCTTCTTGAACGAATTGATGCTGATTCCAAAAAGATCATTTTGGATGACCTTCATCAAATCATTTCCGCCTACTGTCAATGTAATAAAATCTGCAGATTCGATATTTTTTTGGATTGCTTCTTTTTTCTTCACTCTTTTTAGGATCTGGTCGCTTCGTTCACCATTTACTCCATAGTTTTCGATTTCAACAGCTGTCAAATCATATCGATCTTGCAAATCATTTGCAACCAATGGAACGAAACCACCTTGTTTCGTTTGATCGCCGATTCCTTCGGTTAAGGAATCACCGATTGCTACATAATGGATCTTTTCCTTGTGATCTGTCGCCTTATTAGCAGTTGCTGCTGGTTTTAACAAAGGCGCCGCTTTTGGGATCGATAACGACAATCCCGCAAAAATGATAACGGCAATCAGTAGCGGGAACAAAACGAGCAATACCTGTCGTTTTGTAAATTTCATTCTTTTCACCTCATATTATTCGATTGTTTCTTATGTTATCAAACTTTCCACAAAAAAAGTAGTAATTACGAACAAAATAAATAATTTTTCCAAAAGAAAAAGGATAACACAATGGATCGGCCACTGTCTTATCCTCTCAAATTAAATCAATCGACGTAATACATGATCGCAAAGGCGTTTTTACCTGTATGTGTAGCAATAACCGGATTTGTGTGCAAAACGGGGATATTCATATCTGGGAATAATTCTTGCAGCCCTTCCTTAAACTCCTGAGCGAGTTCTGCGGCATCAGCATGAGAGATACCGATTTGTCGAACATTTGGCAAAGCTTTTAGTTCTTTTTTCAAATTGTTGAACCATTTATCAAATGTCTTTTTGCCTCTGCCTTTTGCAACTGGGATCAATTCACCATGGGTAAAATTCATGACAACGCGGATATTCAAGACACTAGAAAGTAGCCCAGTGGTCCGACTGATTCTGCCACCCTTGACCAAATTGTCTAAAGTAGATATTCCGATATAAAGTGTTGTATTTTCTTGCACTTTTTGGACCTCTTTTAGGATCTCATCTGCTGATTTTCCTTCTTTTGCTAATTCTGCTGCTCGGATCACTTGAAAAGACAGCCCTTGATCGGTGGTATCGCTATCGATCACCGTTACTTTTGTTTTCGTTAGATTACTTGCTTGGCGAGCAGCTTCAACAGTGCCACTTAATCCTTTTGTCATATGGATCGAAATGACTTCGCTGCCATCTTCTCCAAGAGAATCATACATCGAAATAAACTCCCCAATTGGTGGTTGACTCGTTTTTGGCAATGACTTTGCTTGTGCCATCATTTCCATAAACTTTTCTCCACTTAACTGATCATCATCAGGATAAACCACACCGTCGATCATTATCGCTAACGGCATCACGTGGATATCTAAATTATCTCGCACACTTTTTTCGATTGTACAAGAAGAATCTGTTACGATTTTTACGTTTGTCATTCTATCTCACTCTTCCTTTAACAAGATGCCTTCTTCGTGGTAAACTAAAATAAAGGCAATTACTCTTTTTAGTATAACAGACAAGTCTGGTTTTTTCATTAAATACATTCGGGAAGGAGCCGCTTTCATGGAAAACACAAAAATTAATCGTACCTATCGTATTTTAAACGAAGTCTTCAATGCTGTCACACATGGTATCGGAACTGGGCTAAGTATTGCTGGTTTAGCGATTCTTTTAGTGAAGGGTGCTAGACTCCATTCATCCGTCCATGTCGTCTCCTATGCCATCTATGGCTCTATGATGATTTTGCTATTTTTGACTTCTACCTTGTTTCATGCGCTGATTTTTACGAAAGCAAAAACAGTCTTTCAAGTACTGGATCACAGCACGATTTTTCTGTTGATTGCTGGTAGTTATACTCCCTTTTGTTTGATCAGTATTCGGGGCTGGCTAGGTTGGACTTTGTTTGGGTCCATCTGGCTATTTGCGATTTTGGGGATCATTTATAAATCATTGACCCTTCATAAACAACAGCGAGTCTCAAAAATCTCCACGCTTATTTATATTTTGATGGGATGGCTCTGTGTAGTGGTAGCGGGTCCTTTGTACCACTCGTTAAGTCTAACTGGGGTGATTTTGCTAGTTGCTGGCGGTCTCTCCTATACCATTGGTGCCTTTTTTTATAGTTTGCATTCCATTCGTTTTATGCATGTGGTGTGGCATCTCTTTGTTATGCTAGGTGCTGGTTTTACTTACTTTTCAGTCTTGTTTTATACCTAAAAAAGAGACCGAAACAGAAGTAGTGAACTCTGTGAAAGTCACTTCTGTTTCGGTCGTATATTCATGCTTGAGTGTGAGCCAAAAGTATTCTTTACTTTTGCCTCACGCTCATCTTTTTTATTTGGGAGAATCTTCTGATTGGGTTTCTTTTCTTTGATAGGTTTCAAACTGGTGATTGTAACGATTTTTTTCATCTGTTTCTCCTTGACTGACATTGATCATTGACCAATCCTCCCAGTCAAGCGTAGGAAAGTAGCTATCACCTTCAAACGTGTGATGGATCACTGTACGATATAAGACTGTACAAAAAGGGAGAAATTCCTTGTAGATTGTTGATCCCCCAGCAATAAAAATAATTCCATCCGTTTCCTTTTCATACGCTAACACTTCGTCTATACTATGCATCACCATTACACCTTTTGCTGTATAATCCCGATTGTGCGTCAATACAATCGTGTGACGATTTGGTAGCGGACGGTTTCCCATTCCTTCAAACGTTTTTCTGCCCATGACCAGAGTGTTCGATTCAGTCATTTGTTTGAAGAATTTCAGATCGTTGGGTAATCGCCAAGGTAGCTTATTCTCTTTTCCAATCAAACCATTCTCATCTTGTGCCCAGATTGCAGCTAACATACGCTCATCCTCTCTACCTTATACTGCGATAGGTGCTTTGATAGAAGGATGTGGATCATACCCTTCTACTTTGATATCATCCATATCAAAATCAAAAACAGAGGCTTTTTCTGTGTTCAATTTCAATGTAGGAAATGCACGAACCTCGCGTGATAATTGTTCTTTCATTTGCTCAACATGATTGGAATACAAGTGTGCATCGCCTAAAGTATGGATGAATTCTCCGACTTCTAGACCTGTTTCATGTGCGATCAGATGTGTCAATAACGCATAACTTGCAATATTGAATGGTACGCCTAAAAAGACATCGCCACTCCGTTGGTATAACTGACAGCTGAGACGACCGTCAGCAACGTAGAACTGAAACATTGTATGACACGGTGGTAATGCCATACTTGGTACATCTTCTGGATTCCATGCTGAAACGATCAAACGTCTTGAATCGGGTGTTTTTTTGATTGATTCAATCACTTCTTTGATTTGATCAATGAAGCCCCCTTCTTTTGTTTCCCAATGACGCCATTGATATCCATAGATGTGTCCAAGATCACCAAATTTTCTAGCAAATTCATCGTCAGTCAAGACTTTTTCACAAAATAGCTGATGTTGTTCTTTGTATTGCTCGTTGAATACTGGATCAGTCAAACTTCGATGACCAAAGTCTGTCATGTCAGGACCTTGATATTCGTCACTTTTGACATAACGTTCAAATGCCCACTCATCCCAAATGTGATTATTGTTTTGCAACAGAAAACGGATATTCGTATCTCCTTTTAAAAACCAAAGCAATTCGCTTTTGATCAATCCAAAAGGAACACGTTTAGTCGTCAGTAATGGAAAGCCTTTTTGCAGATCAAACCGCATTTGGTACCCAAATATGCTCCGTGTACCTGTACCCGTACGATCGCCTTTTTCATGTCCTTCTTCGAGTAGTTTTCTTCCTAAATCGAGATATGCTTGCTCCATGTTACTCCTCCTATTCTTCTGCCCATTCACTTAGGTATTCCCATCGTGCCATCTTTTCTTCTAGTTTATTTTCCGTCTGTGAAACCTCCGTTTGCAATTCCTGCAAGCGAGCAAAATCATCTCCCTGATGATTCATTTCTTCTTGAAGCTGGTCGATCTTTTCTTCAAGTACAGCGATCTCATCTTCAATCGTTTCCCATTCTTTTTGTTCCATATAAGAAAGCTTCTTTTTCGTTACCGCTTCTTTTACTGGTTCTACTTTTCTTTTTATTTTGTCACTTGTTTGCTCTGTTTCTTTTTGTTTGCTCAAGTAGCTCGACATATTTCCATAATATAATTCTTGTCTTGCATCTCCTTGGAACACCAACAGTTTTTCTGCAACTTTATCTAAGAAATAACGGTCATGGGAAACTGTGATCACAGCTCCTGGAAAACTTCTAAAATAATCTTCTAAAATCGTTAAAGTCGCAATATCCAAATCATTTGTTGGTTCATCTAAAAGCAACACATTCGGTTGTTGGATCAATAATTTCAATAAATACAAGCGACGTTTTTCGCCACCAGAAAGTTTCTTGATCAACGTTCCATGCATAAATCGTGGAAACAAAAATCGTTCGAGTAATTCTGCTACACCGATCTGCGTGCCATCCGCCGTTTGTGCTTCCTCTGCCGCTTCCTGTAAATAAGCAATCATCCGTTTTTCAGGATTCATTTCTTCATTTTCCTGCGTGTAGTAAGCGAAACGTACTGTTTCTCCTACCGACAGTGTTCCTTTGTCTAATGGGATACGGCCTGCTAAGATATTCAGTAATGTTGATTTTCCAGCACCGTTTTTGCCAGTGATCCCCAGTCGTTCCTTTGATTGGATCAATAACTCAAAATGATCCAATAGATGTTTGCCGTCGATAGCATAGCTACCATCTTTTATTTCTAATACTTTTTTCCCTAAACGTTTTGTTGCGATATTCAACTCAAGATCTTCTTCGTGATTCACTTGATAGAGATTTTCTTTGAGGTCCTCAAATCGATTGATCCGTGCCTGCTGTTTTGTTCCCCTTGCTTGTACTCCAGCACGCATCCAAGCTAATTCCTGTTTGTAAAGACGTTTTCGTTTTTCTTCCTGCTCAACTTCCACACGGTCTCTTTCTGCCTTTTCTAGTACATAGGCTTCATACTTCCCTTTGTATTCGTGGAGTTTTCCAAACGCAAGTTCAAAGATTCGATTTGTCACGCGGTCTAGGAAATAACGATCATGTGTGACCATCAGCAATGCGCCTCGGTATTGTCTAAGATAATTTTCTAACCATTCGATTGCTTCATAATCAAGATGGTTCGTTGGTTCATCTAATAATAGTAAATCAGGTTCATCGATTAACACTTGAGCTAAACTTACGCGTTTCTTTTGCCCACCAGAAAGTTCACCGATTTTTTTCTCTAATTCACTGATGCCTAATTTCTGTAAAATGATTTTAGCATTTGTATCAGTCGTCCAAGCATCTTCTTTGTTCATCTGTTCTTCGGCTTTTGAGTAACGTTTTTGGATTGCTGGATCATCCCCATTTGCAGAGAGAGCAATCAGCGCCTCTTCGTATTCTCTTACTACACGGATCATTGGGCTATTTCCTTGAAAAACAGCTTGTAGCACCGTTAATCCTTCATCCAATACTGATGCTTGCGAAAGATAACCAATGCGGTAATCATTCGGATAAAAAACAGTCTGACGATCTCCGTCACCTGTATCGATTCCCGCTAAAATATTTAATAGACTTGTTTTCCCAGTCCCATTTGTCCCAATCAGACCAATACGATCTTTTTCATGGATCAAAAACGAGATTCCATCGAACAAATCTTTTTCTCCATAAGTTTTTTTGAGGTCAGTTACTTTTAATTCTTTCAATGAATTCCCTCCTCGTCTTGGACATTGTATCATAAACAATTTGTTTATAGATATGTTTTTCTAATAAAAAAAAGTGGTCAAGACAGAAATATTTCACGCCAAGAAATAAAAAGGGATTCATGGAAATCGCTTTTCAAGTATTTATGAATTTCCATTTATTTTCCAATGGAGTAGCTCTTTGCTCTTCCAGTTTTGTCTAGAGCATAGTACAAAAAAACAGCGGATAGCCGAAAGAAATTTTTCAACTATTCGCTGCTAATCAACGGATTCATTTTTCATTACTATCGTTCATTTCTGCTTCAGATAAAGGTTTTCTCCTCTTTCTTAAAGCAAATCTAAACGAAAAATTATCGGTTGGTTTATTCATTGTATAGGATTCTAATAAGTTGATATTTTTACGGTAAATGTTCGCAGAAAATGTCGTTATCTTTTCTGCTTCTTCATACTCATCAACGATTTTACGTTCAAGGTAATAGCCTCGCAGCATCCTTTTTGAAAACAGACTATCTTGTTGGATCAGCCACGCTGAAATAAGATTTCCTGAAACCATTTTGATTCCTTGGATTTTTCTTTGTTGAATAAAAAAATCAACCATTGTTTCATCGTAAACATCTGTTAAGTTTTCTAAACTTTCAATGATCAATTGTGTATTTTTTTGATAGGTATTTCGGATTTCCTGTATATCTTTTTCTGAAATAAATGTTTGTCGATCAGAATGGCGTCGTTCCCAGAACATCTTAGGATGCAAAATGATTCGGATCAATCGACGAACGAAGATAAACCAAAAACCAATGAATGAGAGAAATTGACTAGTGATCGAGTGCTCGAAGTTCGAAAGAAAACGAGAATAAAAACGATATCCATTAGCAGAAAGCTTTCCTGAACGAAAACTTTCATCTAATCCGTCACGTTCGATCGATAGTATGAGTGCTTGGATCTCTTGTACTTCTTGTTTCTCATCGTCAGAAAGATCCGCTAAATATAAATCACGAATCCGTTCCTGATAGTTTTCGATCACCGCATCTGTTGCTAAAAATTCTTTGGAATCCTTGTCTAATTGTTTCATTTCTGATTTCAATATAGCAACAACTTCTTCTAAAATCATCAATGCATTCAGATCCGTGCTTTTCGCTTCTTCTGTTTCAGTCAACATTGGTAACACAACGATACCCACAATCAGAGTGACCAAGATCACTCCGGCAGTCAAAAACAAAAGTAACGATCGTTGGTAGAACATCATGTTATTGATCGAAAAAGGCAGGATAAAGATCGTTGCTAAACTCACTGTTCCTTTTACTCCACCAAACGTCAAGATCAATATTTCATTCAACTGTTTTTTACAATTTTCAAAACCATCTTTAAAGATATAAAAGAGGCTGATCGATACAAAACGGATCACAAACAAGATAACAGAAATCAACAAAATCGTTGCTAAGAGCAAGCCGTTTGGATAGACACCATCTCCCCAAACAGGTGAAAAGACTTGTGTAAGTTCGATCCCTAGAAAAATGAACACTAACGCATTAAGGGTAAAAGCGATCGTTGTCCATGTACTATTGGATAAACTCGATAATTCTGCATCAAACACCGTGATTTTTCTAAAACCGGAAGCCTGTAGTATTCCGGCTGCCACTGCGGCAATGATTCCTGAAACATCAAATACTTCTGCTAAAACATACGCTAAAAATGGCAATAACAATTCAATCAATAAATAGCCTGTGACATCCCTAGCCGAAGCTTTTTCAATCAAGTTGATGACTTTTCTTTTGACCCAAACAAGTAAGAAACCCACAATTGCTCCGCCTATACTTGAGATCACTAAACTAAATCCAGCATGGACTGCTGAAAATGAACCGGTGATCAAAGCAGATAACGCAAATTGAAATGCGGTAACGCCAGATGCGTCATTCAGCAATCCTTCGCCTTCCAAAATGTGCATCGCCTTTTTAGGGATATTTACTCGTCCTGACAATGAACTGACTGCTACAGCATCGGTTGGACCGAGTGCTGCGCCAAAAGCAAAACAAGCGGCAATCGGGACACTTGGTAATAGAAAAGATAAGGTCACTCCAACTCCGACCAGTGTTAAAATCACACCACCGAAAGCTAAAAACAAAATCGTATCGAAGTTTTTAAGTATCGAGGAGATATCTGCTTTTTCACCTTCTCTAAATAGCAACGGGGCAATAATCATGACCAAAAATAATTCCGGTTCAAAATTGATGGATTGCCCCCATTTAGTCAAGCCTAAGACAATTCCTAGGAATATTTGTATCAGTGGAGCTGGAATCATTGGTAAGATGCGGCTAGCTATATTAGATAGCGTAATCGTTACTGCAAATACAATAACTAACTCTGCAAATTCCATGGTCCATCCCCTTTATTTTTTATTTTGAGCAAGTACCTTTAGAAATTGTTCTTTCTTTTTCAATATTTTATTTTCTACCGCTTCGACTTGAATCGCATTTCCTTCCAGTTCACACTGTACACGTTTGGATTCCAAACGCAATAGATCATGTTTCAAGCGCTCTAACTGGCGGTACATGAGTATATTTCTTTTACGCAGCTTACAAAGAATTTGACGACGATCTTCCATTGAAAACACGCCGTAACGATCATACAACAATTTTTTTTGTTGTTCAAAACTCTCTCTCATTTTTAAGATCTCCTATATACAAACTTTTACCATTATAACAAAAGCTAGTGTAAATGAAAAACAACCAAATTTCTAGTCAAGTCCATAATCCTGTGTAAAATACTATACAATGTTTTACCGGTCTCTCATTGATCAAACTTAATATATTTTC
>NZ_QPTY01000050.1:0-12609 GCF_005236045.1 Enterococcus sp. VV15 | reverse complement strand
TCGCGGGATGGAGCAGTCTGGTAGCTCGTCGGGCTCATAACCCGAAGGTCGTAGGTTCAAATCCTGCTCCCGCAATTAAAAACTAAAAACACTGGTTCCGTGGTGTAGGGGTTAACATGCCTGCCTGTCACGCAGGAGATCGCGGGTTCGATTCCCGTCGGAACCGTTTGGCTCGGTAGCTCAGTTGGTAGAGCAATGGATTGAAGCTCCATGTGTCGGCAGTTCGATTCTGTCCCGCGCCATACTGCGGGTGTAGTTTAGTGGTAAAACCACAGCCTTCCAAGCTGTTGTCGCGAGTTCGATTCTCGTCACCCGCTTTTAGTTTTTTTATGGGCCTATAGCTCAGCTGGTTAGAGCGCACGCCTGATAAGCGTGAGGTCGATGGTTCGAGTCCATTTAGGCCCATTAGTTTCATCCTGGCCCGTTGGTCAAGCGGTTAAGACACCGCCCTTTCACGGCGGTAACACGGGTTCGAATCCCGTACGGGTCATTAAAGATACTTTTTCAAGTATCTTTTTCTTTTTGTCCGAATGAATGATTTCAAAAGGCTTAGTAGAGTTATCTTACTGGATAGTTGTGCTAAGTCTTTTTAGGTCGTGTTGATTTGTTCTGATTGTTTGGAAGGATAAAGTGAGACGAGCAGAGTATAAAAGAAGACGCTAAATAAAATAATGTTGTTTTGAATTAAGTCGTAAAAGTGAGACGTTTCGGTATTGAGGACGAGACAAAAGTATTTCTTATTTTTGTCCCACGCTCGTTTTTTTGAAATTTCCGAAAAACCTGACTTTTGGACGTTATTTATTCGAGATTTTGTAGCAAACCTGAATTTTAGATTTGTCCTACACTCGTTGGTGTTCTTACTTTATAAAAGTAACAACATTAAATATTATAGAATCTAAAAGAAAATCAGGTGTTTTTCTATCTGGACTGTTTAGCCAGGAGCAGGCGCTTTTGTAAAAAAACTATTCCTATCATAAAAGTGATTTACAGCTATGGATTGAAGCACGCTGTGATTTCCAATAGTATCAAAGTTAGCAAGTAAGAAGCGTTTTATATGAAATGAAAATCATTTTTTTATTTAAAAGCGACAAAAAAACGAGCAGAAATCTACTTTATCTGCTATACTGGGTTCGTTGCAAGTTCCCGAGAGGATCCGTAGGATACGGAGATGCCTTGTAACCGAATTTAACTAGGGGGAATCACTTATGGGAGAAAGACATTTATTTACCTCAGAATCTGTTTCTGAAGGACATCCAGATAAAATTGCTGACCAAATCAGCGATGCCATCTTGGATGCAATCTTGGCACAAGACCCAACAGCACGAGTTGCATGTGAAACATCTGTAACGACTGGTCTTGTATTAGTATTTGGAGAAATTTCTACAACAGCTTATGTAGATATCCAAAAGGTTGTTCGCCAAACAATCAAGGAAATTGGTTATACACGTGCCAAATTCGGATTTGATGGAGATACGGTAGCTGTATTAGCTGCAATCGATGAACAATCTCCTGATATTGCTCAAGGTGTGGATGAAGCACTAGAAATCCGAGATGAAGATAAAAAAGACGTATTAGATGAAATCGGTGCAGGTGACCAAGGGTTGATGTTTGGTTTCGCAGTTGATGAAACACCAGAATTGATGCCTTTACCAATCGCATTGAGTCACCGTTTAGTCCGTCGCTTAGCAGATTTGCGTAAATCAAATGAATTGACTTATTTACGCCCAGATGCAAAATCACAAGTAACAGTAGAATATGATGATAATGGACAACCAGAACGTGTTGATACGATCGTTATTTCTACTCAACATGATGACGCAATCGATAATGAAACAATTCATCGTGATGTCATCGAAAAAGTAATAAAAGAAGTTATTCCAGCTGAATTACTAGATGATAAAACAAAATACTATATCAATCCTACTGGCCGTTTCGTGATTGGCGGACCTCAAGGTGATGCTGGTCTAACAGGCAGAAAAATCATCGTTGATACTTATGGTGGCTATGCACGTCATGGTGGGGGTGCCTTTTCTGGTAAAGATGCAACAAAAGTTGACCGTTCAGCAAGTTATGCCGCACGCTACATTGCTAAAAATATCGTAGCAGCTGGTCTTGCACATAAAGTAGAAGTTCAACTCGCTTATGCGATCGGTGTTGCACAACCTGTCTCTATTTCAATCAATACTTTTGGTACTTCTACAGTTCCAGAAGAAGACTTGATTGCAGCGGTTAGAGAAAACTTTGATCTACGACCAGCAGGTATCATCGAAATGCTTGACTTGCGTCGCCCAATCTACCGCCAAACAGCAGCTTATGGTCACTTTGGCCGTACAGATGTTGATCTGCCTTGGGAACATACTGACAAAGTAGATGCATTAAAAGCAAGTTTAGGTAAGTAGAGTTTTGTTGCTGGAATGATTACCTTTAGGGTGATTGTTCCAGTTTTTTTATGGTAAAAATCAGCTGTAAACTAGCGATTGCTTTTAGCTGGTATTTTCTGATAAGTCATTTAGCTTATTTTTTTTGGCTCAAAATGATTCTTGTAAAAGTAAAAAGGAGGAATAAGATGAAAAGAGAAACAAATGTCAAACTCGTAACGATCAGTGTGTTTATCGCGACTTTTATGACAGCAATCGAGGGAACGATCGTTACAACGGCGATTCCTACGATTGTAGGTTCACTTCATGGAATGGAAATCATGAACTGGGTATTTTCTATTTATTTACTGACAAATGCGATGCTGACACCTATCTATGGAAAGTTAGCTGACAAAATTGGACGTAAACCGATTTTTATTTTTGGTACGCTATTATTTATTATCGGTTCACTATTTTGCGGTCTTTCTCAAACAATGATTGGTTTGATTGTAGCACGAGCTGTTCAGGGAATGGGGGCAGGAGCGATGATGCCTGTTGCATTAACTATCATCGGTGATTTGTATTCAATCGAAAAAAGAGCAAAGGTATTAGGGCTCAACAGTTCAGCTTGGGGGATCGCTAGTGTGTTTGGTCCGTTAGCGGGTGGGTTTATTGTTGAAACGATCAGCTGGCACTGGATCTTTTTTATCAATGTTCCGATTGGGCTCTTATTGATGATCTTGATTTGGTTGTACTTGAATGAACCGAAAGTACAACATGAATCAAAACCAATGGATCTTTTTGGTAGTTTTAGTTTGATGGCGATGCTAGTTGCTTTGTTATTAGGATTCCAATTGTTGGGAGATCAAGGGTTTACACCTGTAGTAATCAGTCTGCTTGTAGGGAGTGTGGCTTTATTAGGACTGTTCATCTTTGCAGAAAAAAGAGCAAAAGACCCTGTTATCATGTTACATCTGTTTTCTAATCCGCTATTTGTAGTCGTGAATTTAGCTGCTGCTTTAGCTAGTGGATTTTTGATGGGAATCGATGTATATATCCCAATGTGGATGCAAGGGGTATTAGGATTGAATGCCGCAGTGGGCGGATTAGTATTGGCTCCACTTTCTCTTGTTTGGATGGTTGGTTCTTTCTTAGCAAGTAAATGGATGACACAAATGGCAACAAATTGGGTCTTACGGATCGGCTTGTTTATTGCGGCTGTCGGGGGTGCATGGCTTTGGTTGATGCCATTTCACAGTAATTTTCTATGGTTTTTTGCTATTTCAACAGTTATTGGTGTGGGCTTAGGGATAACGATGACGACCTCAACAGTTAGTGCGCAAAATAGTGTACCACGAGAACAGTTAGGTGTTGCTACATCATTTAATACGTTGGTTCGAACAATTGGTCAAACAGTAATGGTGGCGATATTTGGGTTATTGATCAACGGCATTACACAAAGCGAACTAGCATCAAGGAATCTGACGGATGATCCAGATATCATGAACAAGCTTGTTAATCCGCAAACAGCGAAAGAAATCGAAGCGGGATTGCTTACACCATTACGTGGAATATTGTATGATGGGTTACATCAAGTTTATTTTTTAGGATTGCTCTTAGTAGTACTTGCTTTTGCCTTAACGTTTTTTGTTCGAGATAAAAGTGATAGAATAAGAGAGTATTGAAATGAGACAGTGAAAGAACCATTGGCGTAAGGTAATCATGTAATTATATTGAAGAGATACATTCGCATAGGAAACAAGATTATATTCACAGCCTTAGAAAGGATGTTTCAACATGGCGTTTATTCAAGCAAATATTTATTCGAATGTCTTAGAGATGGAGGTCAATCTAAATGTGATCCTTCCGCAAAAAACAAAAAAAGTGATCGGTACGAGTTCAGAACAGGAAACAATGGATGTGCCAGTTTTATACCTTCTTCATGGAATGGTAGGAAATCACAGTGTCTGGGAACGAAGAACGTCGATAGAAAGATATGTAGCAGACCATGGCTTAGCAGTCATCATGCCTTCTACTGATCTTGGCTGGTACACAGATACGGCTTATGACATGAATTATTGGACATTTATAGCAGAAGAACTTCCTGAAATCTGTCATGAATTATTTCCACAGTTGACGACAAATAGAGAAAAAACGTATGCTGCTGGGTTATCAATGGGTGGTTACGGTGCATTGAAACTTGGCTTAGCAAAACCGGAAAATTTTGCTGCGATCATTTCACTATCTGGAGCAATCTCTGTTGGAAACCGTATGGATGATCTTTTAATGGTCCGTAAAGCAAAATTCTGGGAAGGCATTTTTGGTCCATTAGAACAAATCAAAGGTTCCGTTAATGATCCTCAGTATCTGTTGGAACAATTAGTCAAAAGCGGGAAACCTGCTCCTCGTATTTATCTAGCCTGTGGTGAGTCTGATTTTCTGTATCAAGTCAATCAAGAAATGGCAGATTCGATGAAGCAAAATGGCATTGGGGTCACATTTGAACATGGACCAGGAGACCACAATTGGATTTTCTGGGATCACTGGATTCAACGGGCACTGACTTGGCTTTTTGAAGAAGATAAAAATTAATTGAAATGACTGACTTCGGGTTGCCAAAGGCTTATTTTTTGCACCGTTTATGGTCAGTCGTTTTTTATCTTATAATTGAATTTGAGCGTTGAAAAATGAGAGTCTTGTGTAGTGAAGTGTTTACTTCGTTACACAGGGCTTTGTTTTTTGTAGTCATTTTGAATGAAAGATATCTATTTGTTTTCCTGATGATTTATGGTATATTCCTTTACGCAAACAATACAAAAAATAGAAATAATTTTATGAGGTGAATTTTTTGGAAGAAACGAAGTATTGTAAAGAGTCAATGGTGATCCAGACGCATCGGATTTTTCCTTTTGATCTGAACCCGTTTGGTTTTTTGTTTGGGGGAAAGTTGATGACGATGATCGATGATGCTGCATCAATTTCAGTGACGCGACATTGTCGAAGAGGAGCAGTTACGGCTTCTTTAGATAGCTTGAATTTTTTGAAACCATTACATGAAAATCATTCCGTATGTGTGGAATCCTATGTATCTGGTACGCACCATAAATCAATGGAAGTTTTCGTCAAAATTATTGGTGAGAATCTGACAACAGGCGAACGTTATCTTGCGGCTACGTGCTTCACTACCTTTGTCGCAGTTCCTTCTCATATGAATGAAGAAGTGGAATTTACTGTTCCTAAAGTCCTTCCCAGCAGTAAGGAAGAAGCAATGGTTTGTTCAGGGTATGAAAAAAGAAGAAGTCAGAGGTTACATGAGCGAGATGAGTATAAAGAATTTGCCAAGCGATTGTCGCTGGAGCTTCCTTGGAACGAGTCAGAAAAAGAAAGCTAGAGGTAGAAAAATTTTTCATTTGAATGAGAAAAACAATTGTATCTTTTAAAGGAGGAGAGACCCTTGGGCTTTTATCAGTCTTTACAGTTAGACCCGATTATTTTGAAACAAAAGATAAAAGAGGCGAAAACAAAGAAAGAAAAAAGAAGATGGCTGGCTTCATTAATCAGCCGTTCCTGCTTGATTGTGGCTTTTGCGGTCCTGATGATCTCTGTTGTCACGGCGATATTTGGTATAGAAGTAAAGGCGGAGGCTGTCGTATTCTTTTGTATGCTGTTAAGTCTGCGATTTGTTGATTTTGGTTACACTATCACGCATTCTATCTGGGGCTTAGCTGGCGTGATGGGTGCTTTTTTTATTTTACCTGAAATACAGTGGATTCCTTCGGCTATGCTTCGTTTAGTTGTGTATTTTGGACTGTTGACGATCATTTTGTTGGTAACTGCTAGTGAGCCGAAAATGGGAAATGCAGGATTATATGGATTTGCTTATATCTTTATTGTGTATTCTATCTGGGGAGAAAAATTCGACCCACAGCAATGGCTCAATCGAAGTATCCTGTTCCTTCTCTTTTTTGGGATATTTGCAGCGATATTATACAAAAAACATCGAGCAAAAAACAAAACGACTTCATTTTTAGCTGTATGGAGAAATGGAAAAAGACGACAACTAGTGTGGCTATTTGGTTATTCTCTAAGTATTTCTATTTTGATTATGCTAAGTCGCTATAGTTCTTTTCAGCGTTTCATGTGGATTGGGTTTGCTTTTTCTTCTTTATATTCCAGTTATGGATTTTTAGGAATCACTTTTAAAGAGCGGGCAATTGATCGAATCCTTGGAACTATATTAGGCAGCGCCTTGTTTATAGTCGCGAGTTCCTTGTTACCAAGCGGTTTACTGAGTCTTAGCGGCGGATTTATATTGGGCATCTGTTCGACTTATCGCTATAAGACGGTTTTCAACTGCTTTGGGGCATTGACTGTCGCAAGTAGTTTATTTGGATTAACAGAAGCAACAATGATGAGAGTAATAGATAACATGATTGGTGTGGGAGTGGCACTCTTATTCATCTGGCTTACTCAATGGTATAGTAAAAAAATGGAGTGGTACAAAAACAGAAGAAAACATTCGCTTCTTGAATGATAAAAAGAACCCTTGATAAAACGCAATACTTGAATGATTTCGAGCTGCGATTTTATCAAGGATTCTTTTTTAGTGAGTCAAAAAGTGTGGGAGAGGGATAATATAGCTTAACCTTTGAAGTTAACGTGTTTCAATCCTTCAATATATACAGAAATACTTGAAAGGAAAAGCTGTTTTTCACTTTCAGCGTGTTGATGTGCAGTGATACTGGCTTTTAGGCCAGTTAATTCATTTTCTTCGACATAATTTTTCATTGTCAGGATCGCGTTTTTTAGGGAAGGGTTGCCTGCAATGATTTTTTGACGAAGCTGTTGTTCATGTTGATGGTCCATCAGCTGGCCAATCAAAAGATTATGGAGAGAGGAAACGGCTTGCCGACTTTGGGTGACCGAAAAGCCCACTTGCATCAGGGTTTGGATCATCATTTCTAAATGTTCTAATCGACTAGAGTAGGCTGGAATGGTATTGATCTCAAGTTCAGCACCGCAAGGGAACGTAGTGTAAAGATCATAGTAATTTTCCATAAATTGAAAAAGTCGTTCTTCCCAAGATAACTGGATAGCAGGAATAACAAGCTGATTTTCCATGGATTCTGCCATTTTTTGCAGTAATTCTTGTTTATTTTTAAAGTACCAGTAAATTGCAGGTGCTTTGACATTTGCTTTAAACGCTAGATTACGCATGGATAATTTTGAAAGTTCCTGTGTTTCTGCCAGAATCGCAAAGGCAGTTTGGATAATTATTTCTTGAGAAAGCTTTGTTTCCAATTTAATCAACCTCTTGTATTGCATTATTTTTTTATACATGGTAAATTGTTAGTCGGTCTAATTTTACAGTGTTAAATAAGGCCTGTCAATTTTGAAAAAAGGGGTGTAACGACCAATGAACTTAATTTTAAGACATGCAAAAAAATATAAGAGTGCTGTCTTCATTTCATTGTTGTCTGTGGCTATCATGGTCGCTGCCACACTTTGGCAACCAAAACTGCTGCAGCAAGTACTTGAAGCAATCATTACAGAAGATAACGACGAAATGAAAACAATCGGGGTCTATTTGATCAGTTTGGCTTTGTTAGGTCTAGCGGCTGGGGTGACGAATACGATTTTTTCTGCAAAGGTTGCCCAAGGTGTCAGTGCAGACATCCGTGAAGAAGCTTTCCGAAAAATCCAAACCTTTTCATTTGGAAATATCGAACAATTTTCTGCAGGAAACTTGGTTGTACGTTTGACCAATGATATTACGCAGATTCAGAACTTAGTCATGATTTCGTTGCAATCATTATTTAGAATCCCATTTTTATTTATTGGGGCATTTATTCTAGCAATGTTGACTATGCCACAATTATGGTGGATTATCGTAGCGCTGATCGTGACAGTATTTTTGATCACGGCGTTATCCTTTACACGAATGGGAAAACATTTTATGATCATTCAAAAATTGATCGATAAAGTGAACAGTATCGCAAAAGAAAACCTCATGGGGATTCGAGTAGTGAAATCTTTCGTTCAAGAAGAAAACCAATTAAAGAAATTTAGTAAAGTAAGTGAAGACTTAACAAAACACAATATCATCGTAGGAACCTTATTTTCTGTGATGATTCCTTCGTTTATGTTAGCGGCCAATCTAGCAGTTGTTGGTGCAATTTTCTTTGTTAGTGATATAGCCAAAGATGATCCAACATTGATTGGTGGGATTGCTTCATTCATGAATTATCTGATGCAGATCATGATGGCGATCATCATTGGTGGAATGATGATGATGATGACGTCAAGAGCGGCAGTTTCCTTAAAACGAATCAAAGAAATTTTAGATACAGAACCAGATTTGACTTATCCAGATGTTCCAGAACAGGAATTGTCAGGCTCCGTTACGTTCGATCATGTATCTTTCCGCTATCCTGGGGACGATGAAGATACATTAAAAGATATCAGTTTTTCGATCCAAGCAGGGGAAATGGTTGGGATCGTTGGAGCAACAGGTGCAGGTAAATCGACTTTAGCACAGTTGATCCCAAGATTATTCGACCCAACAACAGGAAAAGTCGAAGTCGGTGGTGTCGATTTACGCCAAGTAAATGAAAAAAGCTTGCGCCATACCGTTGCATTTGTCCTACAAAAAGCTATTTTATTCTCTGGTACTATTGCACAAAACTTACGTCAAGGGAAGAAAGATGCTTCGGAAAAAGACATGGAGCATGCTTCTGGCATCGCTCAAGCCAAGGAATTTATCGAAAAACTGGCTGACCGCTACGAAGCACCAGTAGAAGAACGTAGCAGTAATTTCTCTGGTGGTCAGAAACAACGGTTGTCGATTACTCGTGGAGTGATCGGTGATCCTAAGATCTTGATCTTAGATGATAGTACAAGTGCGTTAGATGCACGTTCAGAAAAATTAGTGCGAGAAGCACTCAATAAAGAATTGAAAGATACAACAACCATCGTGATTGCGCAAAAAATTGCTTCGGTTGTGAAAGCAGATCGTATCTTGGTTTTAGATGAGGGTAGACTAGTCGGTGAAGGCACACATGAAGAATTAGCTGCAACAAACCGCGTCTATCAAGAGATTTTTGAAACTCAAAAAGGAACGGAGGAGTAACCATGACTGATTTGATCAAAGCAAGTAAGTTTTTCTATCATTATTTGAAACGTTATAAGGTCTCCTTTTTCTTTATCTTTGTTACAGTTATCATTGCGACGTATCTCCAGGTCAAAGCACCTCAGTATATTGGTGAAGCCTTCCAAGAATTAGCAAACTATATTGGTGCCTTGATGCAAGGGGTAGATGATAAAAGTAGTTTTCTTTCTATTATCTGGAAGCTGTTGATTTTCTATGTGTTGGCGAGTGCAGCGAATTTTATTTATAGTATCTTGTTTACACAAGTTGTTGGCAAGTCAACCAACCGCATGCGTATCGGGCTATTCAATAAGTTAGAAAAATTAACGATTCGCTTTTTTGACTCTCATCAAGATGGTGAAATTTTAAGTCGTTTTACCAGTGATTTGGATAACATCCAAAACAGTTTAAATCAAGCTTTGCTTCAAGTAATTACCAATATTGTGTTACTTTTTGGCATTTTGATCATGATGTTTCGTCAAAATGTCGAATTAGCATGGGCAACGATTGCGTCCACCCCAGTTGCTATTTTAATCGCAGTACTGGTTATTCGAAAAGCAAGAAAATACGTTGATCTACAACAAGATGAAGTCGGTAAACTGAATGGATATATGGATGAAAAAATCAGTGGACAGCGTGTGATCATCACCAATGGACTGCAAGAAGAAACGATTGACGGCTTTTTGGAACACAACGAAACTGTTCGAAAAGCAACATTCAAAGGACAAGCTTATTCTGGTTTACTCTTCCCGATGATGCAAGGAATGTCACTAGTGAATACTGCAATCGTCATTTTCTTTGGCGGTTGGTTAGCCTTGAATGGTGATCTGGAACGTTCAGTGGCTTTGGGATTAGTCGTCACATTTGTTCAATACTCCCAACAATATTACCAGCCATTGATGCAGATTTCTTCTGGTTACAGCATGATCCAATTAGCGATTACTGGAGCAAGAAGATTAAATGAAATGTTTACTGAAAAAGATGAAGTGAAACCAGAACATGGACAACCGTTTGACGGCATTAAGAAAGGGTTAGCGTTAAATCATGTAGATTTTGGTTACAGTCCTGATAAAATGGTGCTAAATGATGTATCGATCAATGTGAATAAAGGGGAAATGGTTGCCTTAGTGGGACCAACTGGTTCAGGTAAAACGACCATCATGAATTTACTCAATCGCTTTTACGATGTCAATAGCGGGTCAGTTATGATTGATGGGACGGATATCCGCGAATACGATCTAGATGCTTTACGTAAACATGTTGGGATCGTTTTACAAGAATCTGTCTTGTTCTCTGGAACGATTCGTGACAACATCGTGTTTGGAAAACCAGATGCGACAGATGAAGAGGTCATCAATGCAGCCCAACAAGCAAATATCCATGATTTCATCATGAATTTAGATAAAGGATATGAAACGGAAGTATCTGAAGAAAATAATCTATTTAGTACGGGGCAAAAACAGTTGATCAGTATTGCTCGGACAATCATCACAAATCCCGCTTTACTGATCTTAGATGAAGCAACTAGTAACGTAGATACTGTGACAGAAGCTAGAATCCAGAAAGCAATGGACGAAGCCATCAAAGGACGGACAAGTTTTGTGATCGCTCACCGTTTGAAGACGATTTTAAATGCTGATCGAATCGTTGTATTACGAGATGGTAAAGTTATTGAAGAAGGAAATCATCATCAGTTATTAGCAGAAGACGGTTTTTACGCAGAGTTATACCACAACCAATTTGTGTTTGAAAGTTAAATCAAAAGAACCTCGTCATTACGGGGTTCTTTTGATTTATTTTATATTGTTTATTTTCATAAGGGGCAGAAAAGGAGCAAATTAAACTTCTATTTTTTCTAATTTTTCTACTAGTTGGTCTTGCATGTTTTTGGTTGTATGGGTATAGATCTTCAATGTTGTTTTTGAATCTTCGTACCCTACACGATCCATAATAGCTTTTAATGGAATCCCTAGTTCTGTAAGTAGAGAAATGTGGGAGTGTCTTAACATATGAGAAGAAACTTTTTTATCTATGTTTAGTTTTTTCGATACTGTTCTTAAAGATTGATTGTATGCTTGAATAGATATCGGTTTCCCACTTTTAGAAATGAAAATATATTTATCTATATTATTCTTGATTAATTTATTCTCGTCTATTAATTGGTCTATGATTTCTTTAGCATTATTTGGCAATTCAATGGTTCTATAAGAATCTGTATTTTTAGTTGTTGTTTTAATTTTTAATTCATAATCATATGTTCCAGAAATCGTAATTTTGTTACCATCATAATCAGATTCTGTTAAAGATATTAATTCGCCATAACGTAGTCCAGTTAAAAATAAAAATTTAGTAATTAAAGAATAACGTGACTGTTGATGTGAACTTTTTTGTTTACTAGCAATCATTTGAACTTCTTCTTTTGATAAATAACCATCTTTTTCTTTTTTTATTTCTTCGTTTGTCTTAGGTTTTCTTACTAATGAAACCCTATTTACGGGATTATATTTTAATCCATATCGACGGTTGGCGAATTTAAAAATCATTCCTGTAAAAGTTTTTAAATGTATTACGTAATTATATGATAAATTTTTTTCAAAATAATAGTAATCTAGCATATCTTGTATTAGATTACTATTAACATTTTTTACAAGTACATCATCTTTTATATATTTTGAAATTAATGATAGATAAACCTGAGTTGTTCGATAGGAACTCTCTTTTACAGTTGGCTTGTATTTTTCATCCCATTTAATTTTTAATTCTCCAAAAGTTAATGGTAACTCTTCATTTCGTTTTATTTTTTCTGCGATTTTTTCATTCAAGAGTAAGGTTGCTTGATTCCAAGCTTGACGTGAACCGCTAGATAAAGTTGCGGATACTTTCTTTTCAGTTAAAGGATCTGTATAACGTTCGGTGTACTTAAATTTTTTGTCATTTATTTTTTCTACCCACATTATTTTTATTCCTTTCGAATATACGTTCCTATTAATTGTTAAAAGAAAAAGCCCGAAGGCTTTTCTTTAATCAGTTAAATGTTGTATTGCATAGTTAGCTTCTTCTGGAGTAAATTTTTCTCCAGCATCAGAAGTTAATTGATCTCTAATT